>CAUZBE010000005.1:0-25826 GCA_963577885.1 Alphaproteobacteria bacterium | reverse complement strand
TTCTCCTGCCAGTGTATGCCATTGGAGCCCGTGGTAGAAATATCATCCCCGACATATTTGCACACGGCCTAGCCGGTCATACGCGGGCCACAGGTTTGAGCGTCTAGCTCGACCTGCTATTTTGACTGGCCCCGTTGAGCATAAGCGCCACTATTTTTCTTGTCGACGATCATGTCGGCATGGGCGGCACGCTGGCAAATCTGCGCGGCCATGTTGAAGCAAACGGCGGCGCGATTGTTTTGATGACGACCTTGACGTAAAGCGGGGATAGCCACCATATCGCCTTGACGCAGGATACGTTACGGAAACTGCGGGAGAAACACGGTAAAGAACCCGAACAATACTGGCGCGACGTCTCCGGTTACGGCCTCAAAGTCCTCACGGAACCGGAAGCCGTATACCTCCTCCGGACCCCGGATGTTGACCGGATTCAAGACCGCATCGCTGCGGCACAGCGCTAAAGAGTCGGTAAGAGTAGCGCCCGGCCTGCTGGCGAAAGCTAGAGCAAGGAAGACAGCCGGAAGCGGGCGCCCTGACGAAACCGCATAGCGCCAGAAACCCTGACCTTCGACGACAATTACATGAGGAAACAGACCCCGGCCGGTAAAATATTATGCGCGTTCGATCAGCTGATACATCACACCGTGGCCGTCGCGGGGATGCACGAATACCTGGGTCCCGGATTCAATGATCCGCGCGCCGTTGGCTTTCATCTCGGCCGTAGCTTCCGCCAGATTATCGACCGCCAGCGCGACCAGATGCACCCCTTCGCCGTATCGTTCGAGCGCACCGGCAATGGCCCCACCCTCACCCAAGGGTTCCGCCAGCTCGATAAAACGTCCCTCGTCACCCAGCGGTAAAATCGCCCGCGTCATGCCCATGCTGGGTATTTCATCCGGCCCCTTGCTCGCCTTCATACCAAGCTTGGTTTCATAGTCCTTAAGGCTCTGGTCAAGATCCTTGACCCGAACCACTATATGATCGATCCACTTCGGCATAATGCATCCTCCCAAATTTTGAGTTTCTAGATATTAGCCGCCCTCGCCCTCGGTGGCCATATCGGTGAAGACCTTATTGGCGATGATCATGCCCTCGCGCACCGAGGGCACGCCGATATAACCGGCCAGATGGAGCAGCACTTCGCCCAGCTCATCCTCGGTCCAGCCTTGCCGCAAAGCCATGCGCAGGTGCAGTTCCAGTTCCGGCCAGCGGCCAGTTGAGGTGTCCGAGATAACGCAAATCAGGGTCCGGGTTTTGAGATCCAGGCCTGGCCGGGCCCAGAGCATGCCGAAGATCGCCTCGGAAGCGTACTGGCCGAATTTTTCCATGGTGGGATTGTTGTAGGTGGTCGTCGCCATGTTTTCGACCATGGCATCACCCATCAACTGGCGGCGGATTTCGCGGCCCTTTTTATACGTCTCGCTCTCGGTCATATGCCTCTCCTCTGCAAAGGTTTTCACAACATTGTTAACAGCCTTGATGATATACCGCTGCTTATTCCTTATCGATCAATGCGCATGCTGCGCGGCAGGGTGGAGAGATGCGGTTAGATGTCCAGGTTGAGCGCGATCTTTGCCGACAGCGGCGGCAACGCCAAGGGCATCGCCTGGATGTTTCTGACCGGCCTCATATTCGTTGGCGTCACCGGTGTGGTGCGCCATTTGGGCGGCTCCTTACATCCGGTGCAATTGGCCTTTCTGCGATATGCCATCGCGCTAATTCTATTGCTGCCCGTTCTGCTGCGGGAAGCGAAGAGCCACCGCAACCAGCCGCGGCACTATGGACTGCATGCCTCGCGCGGTTTGGTGCATGCCATTGGCGTCGGACTGTGGTTTTATGCCATGGCCCACATTCCGGTGGCAGAAGTTACCGCCCTCGGCTTCACAGCACCCTTATTCGCTACCATCGGCGCCGCGCTGTTCCTTGGCGAGAAGTTGTATCTGCGCCGCATCGGCGCAGTGGTATTCGGTTTCGCCGGCGCCCTGGTAATCCTGCGCCCGGGCCTGGTATCAATCGACCTGGGCGCCATTGCCCAGTTAATTGCGGCGCCGCTGTTCGCCGCCTCGCTCCTTATGGCCAAGAAACTGACCGAAACCGAAAATAACGGCGCCATTGTCCTGTCCACGGGCATTTTTGTCACCTTAGCTCTATTGCCGCCCGCTCTTCACGTTTGGCACACGCCGACCGGCGAGGAAATGATCTGGCTGTTCGCCGTCGCAGCGCTGGCCACGGTGGGGCATCTGACCATGACCCAGGCCTTTCGTTGCGCCGAAGTCACGGCCCTGCAACCCATAACATTCCTGCAATTGGTCTGGGCCACGATGTTAGGATATTATGTATTTGGCGAGGAACCGGACCTCTGGACCTGGGTGGGGGGCGGTATTATCGTTACCTCCGCCACCTACATCGCGCATCGTGAAGCCCGCGCCCGGAAACGAGCAACCAGCGAGGCTGGGCCATGAAACTGCATGGATACCGAATAGGACTGGTTTTGCTCGCGGCCATTACCGCGGCCATTTGGCTGGCCGCGCTTTCAGGATTTTGCTCGTTCGAAGCATTGGCGGCGCCCAGCGCCGACCCCTGGCCCCGCTGGCAGGCGGCGGACGAGACTAACGCCGCCGAAATTGATTTCACGCCCTGGAACAATCTGTTGCAAAGCTATCTGGTGCCCTCGCCCAAGGGCATCAGCTTGTTCCACTACGGCACGGTCAGCGCCGCCGGACGGACCGAATTGGATCAATTCGTCGCCAAACTGGCGGCCCTGCCGATCAGCACGTACAAGCGGGCCCAGCAACAGGCTTATTGGATCAATCTGTACAACGCCCTGACGGTCAAGGTGGTGTTGGATAACGGCCCCGTCGCTTCCATCATGGACATCAATATTTCGCCCGGCTTTTTCAACTTCGGCCCGTGGGATAAGCAACTGCTGCGGATCGAGGGCGAAGCCATCAGCTTGAATGATATTGAACACCGCATCCTGCGCCCCCTATGGCGCGACCCGCGTATCCATTACGCCCTAAATTGCGCCTCCCTGGGCTGCCCAAATCTTGGCGCCAAGGCCTATGTGGCGAATACCATGGAGGCCTGCCTAGACACCGCCGCGCGGGACTTTATCAACCACACTAGAGGCGCGCGCTTTGAGGATGGGGAGCTGGTGATCTCCAGCATCTACGACTGGTTCGCCGCGGACTTCGGCGGCGATGAGGCTAGCGTTCTGGCCCATTTGCGCCATTACGCCGCTCCCGCCCTGGCCGAAAAGCTGATCCAGCACGACCGCTTCGACCACTCCACCTACGATTGGCGCCTAAACGGTGGTTAGGGGTTATCCTTCACGCCAGTGCGCCATGGCGCACTGGCGTGAAGGAACAGAGCTAAGGCCGCATGCCGAAACTCACCGGCCCCGGCGTCCGTAACGGGGCGGCCAAATTGGCGAATTCGCATAATAGTGGCCGGGTACGGTGCGGTTCGATAATATCCTCGATCCAGAATGTCTCCGCCGTACGATAGGGCGAACGCAGCCGGTGCAGCCGATCCTCGATTTCCGCCAGCTTGGCTGTTGGGTCATCCGCGGCCTCGATATCGGCGGAATACGCCGCCTCGATCCCGCCTTCAAGGGGCAATGAACCCCAACGCGCCGTGTACCAGGCATAACGCACAGAATAGCGCCCGACAGGCCGATGGGCGCCGCCGGCTACGCCGAAGGAATTGCGTACGATGATCGAACACCAGGGCACGGTGGACTGATTGACTGCCGCCATGGCGCGAACACCGTGGCGGATGGTGGCCGTCCGCTCCGCCACGCTACCGACCAGGAAGCCTGGGCAATCTGCCAGATAGACCACCGGCAGGTGAAAGGTTTCGGCCATATCGATAAAGCGGATCACCTTCAGGCAGGCATCCGCCGTCCAGGCGCCGCCATAGAAATGCGGATCCGAGGCCATCAGTGCCACCGGCCAGCCATCCAGGCGGGCAAAGCCGGTAATGACGGATCGCCCGAACATGCGGCCCATTTCAAAGAACGAACCCTGATCGACCAGGGACTCGACTATCTTGCGCATGCGGTAGACCTTGCGCTTGTTCTTCGGAATGATGCTGTCCAGCACCTCGTCCTGGCGGTCCGCGTCGTCATTTTGCGCCCCGCGCGGCGGCAAATCATAGACCGATGACGGCAGATACGAGAGAAAGCGGCGAGCGCACTCGAACGCGTCCGCTTCGCTATCCGCGGCGTGATCCACGCCGCCCGCGGCCGTCTGAATGGCGTGGCCACCCAATTCCTGTTTGTCCAAATCCTCGCCAATATGCTTCACCACCGGCGGGCCGGCTACGAACATGGCGCCGATACCCTTGACCAGCACCGAATAGTGGGTGGCCGCCAGGCGCGCGGCGCCCAGGCCCGCGACGGAACCCAGGCCGAGCCCCACCACCGGTACCGCCGCCATATTTTCGGCCAACAGATTGAAGCCGGAGGACGTACCCATGCCACCCGGCAGATTGGCCCGGCCCTTGGTCTCGATGGTTTTGACCGAACCGCCGCCGCCCGAACCTTCGATCAGGCGAATGATCGGCAGGCGTAACTCCTGTGCCATGTTTTCGGGATATTGCGCCTTTGTCGCGATCGTGGCGTCTGCCGAGCCGCCACGTATGGTAAAATCATCACCGGATATAACCACCGGCCGGCTATCGATCCGGCCCCGGCCCATAACGCAGTTGGTCGGCGAATGGGATGTGATGTTGCCATTCTCGTCGTATTCATAGGCGCCGGCCAAGCCACCTATTTCCTGAAAACTTCCCGCATCGAGGATCTGGTCGATCCGCTCCCGCACCGTCAAACGGCCTCCCTTATGCTGCCGCTCGATCTTGTCTTCGCCACCCAAATTTTCCGCCAGCGCCTGCCGACGGTACAATTCATCACGTTCTTCCTGCCAGTCCATGACCACTCCCCGAAAATACCAGAGACCAGTATAGACTGGTTTTTATTTCCTCGCTGGACTGGCGTAATCGGCGGCCGGGGGCCCACGCCATGGTCTACTGTTCAGAGTGTCGATTTAGTCAAAATTTTCGGCGGCACCACACCCTGTTGTCAGCTGCAACATCGTGAACAGCCTATGCAGGTCCTTGCGATACGGCGTCTACGGTCCGCAAAGGGGACTTTCTGCTTTCACCCGCTGGGCGGTGCGGAGCGCGTCCATTCTGATGTGTATATGACATTGATTCTTATAGTAGATTCCTGTTGTCATCGCACGAAATATCGGGTTCATCTAGAAAATGGGGGTTTAGATAATCAAGAATGAAGCATTCCCAATTCGTGTAAAGGCATGGTGGCATCGGAACCCCCAGGCGCTGTACCATGCCGGCCAATCGATTTGCATAGGAGTTGCCGTTCCATGAGTTGGGATAAGGAAATAGCAGAGATCCACCAGCGCCGCACCATGGCCAAGCAGCATGGCGGCCCAGAAGCCGTAGCGCGCCACCACGCCAAGGGCAGAATGACCTTGCGGGAACGCATAGATGGCTTGATCGATCCCGGCAGCTTCAAGGAAACCGGCATGGGTGCCGGTGGATCGGAAAAAGACGAACACGACAATCTGACCGGCTTCACACCGAGTAACTTCATCCTGGGCTTTGCCCAGATCAACCAGCGGCCCTGCATTGTTGGCGGCGAGGATTTCACCATCGGCGGCGGCTCGCCCACGGTCGCGGGTCTGCGGAAAAGCGTCTACACCGAGGAACTGGCTTGCCGCTACAAGGTCCCCCTAATACGCCTGCACGAGGGTGGTGGTGGCTCTGTCCTGGGCGCCAGTGGCAAAAAAGGCGGGGGCCCGGTCGGCGAAAGTGTCGCGGCGGCGCCGCGCTTTAAATCCGTGGCGGAAGCCATGGCCATGGTACCCGTCGCCTCGGCCGCCCTGGGGCCGGTTGCGGGCCTGCCGGCGGCGCGTCTGGTGGCCTCTCACTTCGTCACCATGAGCCGGGATACGGCGCAAATCCTGATCGCCGGGCCGGCGGTGGTAGAACGCGCCCTAGGCATCTCCATGAGCAAGGAGGAATTGGGCGGCGCTGCGGTGCATGCCGCGAATGGCGTGGTCGACGCAGTGGCCGAAACCGAGGCCGAGGCCTTAGCCCAGATCCGTACCTTCCTCGGTTACATGCCGCAGAACGTCTGGGAACTGGCGCCCATCGTCGATACCAACGATCCGTCAGACAGGGTGGAGGAAAAACTGGCCGGCATCATCCCGCGCAATCGGCGCAAAGCGTTTGATATGCGCAAATTGATCGCGGCGGTGGCGGATGTGGGTTCGTTCTTCGAGATGGGGCGCAAATACGGCCCCGGTCAGATCACCGGCCTGGCCCGCATGAACGGTCAAAGCGTCGGTATTCTAGCCAACGATGGCCGATTCTATGCCGGCGCCATGACATCAGAGGGCGCCCAAAAAGTCCGCCGCTTTATTGAAATTTGCGACACCTTTCACTTGCCCATGATCTCGTTAATAGACGAACCGGGATTCATGATCGGGCCGGAGGCCGAAAGCGGTGGCGCGATCCGCTATGGCACTTCCGCAGTGCTGGCTGCGGCAACCTATTCAGCGCCCTGGGCCGCGGTCCTGGTGCGCAAAAATTATGGCGTTGCGTCAGCGGCCCATTACGGACCCGATGCCTATGTCCTGGCCTGGCCCTCGGCCGAGATGGGCGCCCTGCCTCTGGAGGGCGGCGTTGCCGTCGCCTTTGGACGCGAGATTGCCGCAGCGGCGGATCCAGAGGCCAAGCGCAAGGAGCTGGAGGATGAATTGGCGGCCCGGCTATCGCCTTTCCCCCGTTCAGAATCCTATAATTTCCACGAACTGATTGACCCGCGCGAGACCCGGCCCATGCTGTGCGATTGGATTCGTTTGGTGCAGCCGCTGTTACCGCAGTTGATGGGACCCCAACATTTTGGCATTCGGCCCTAGGTACGCGTACTTATGCGGGAAAAGGAACTGCGTCTGGCCCTGGTCTGTTACGGCGGTGTTTCGCTGGCCGTCTACATGCACGGCGTCAGCAAGGAGATCCTGAAACTGACTCGCGCCTCGGCCGACCATCAAGCCGGCACGGAGGCGGGTGGGCGGGCCACCAATAGCGATTTCACAGATACGGAAACAGTCTATCTAGACCTGCTGCGCGATGTCGGCCGGCAGCTGGATTTACACGTTGTCGTGGACGTCATCGCCGGCGCTTCGGCGGGCGGCATCAACGGTATTCTGCTGGCCCGGGCGCTGGCCCTGGATCTGGCCTTCGATCCCTTGCGCGATATGTGGCTGAACAAGGCAGATATCTCCGAATTGCTAGCGCCGGACCGCCGAGCATCGATGTGGAGCAAATGGATTTTACGGCCGGTTCTGCGTTGGGGTCTTTCACAACGAAAGCTGGCCCTTCTGGCCCCTGACCAGGAAATGCGGGACAAGCTATCGCTGTTCATCCGCTCGCGCTGGTTTCGCCCGCCGTTCGGCGGCGCAGCCCTGTGCGATGCCCTGTACGATGGCATGGCGGCCATGGGCTATGCCGGCAACCGTCTCCACGCATCGTTGACGCCGCCGGGGCAATGGTTGGATCTATATGTCACGTTGACTGATTTTTTTGGCTACGACCAGCGCATCCCCCTGCATGACCCGAGTGTGATTACCGAGCGGGAACATCGCCATACCCTACGGTTTCGCCACCGCTACTCCACCAATGGCAACATGACCACCGATTTTGACGCACCTGATCTGCCGGCCTTAGTTTTTGCCGCGCGGGCGACCTCGTCTTTCCCCGGCGCTTTTCCCCCGGCCCGGATTGCCGAGATTGACCGCCTCGTAGATCGCCGCAGGGCGCGCTGGGGCGGGCGGGAAAAGTTTTTAGCCAACAATTTTGCCGCCTATGATGCCGCCGGTCAGAACCCCGAGGATACGGCCTTTATCGACGGCGGCGTACTAAACAACAAACCCTTTGCCCAGGCCATCGAATCCATCAAACAGCGCCCCGCCCATCGCCAGGTGGACCGCCGTCTGGTCTATATTGATCCGGTCCCCGAAAAAGCGGGAAGCGCCGACCCGCGCCGGCCGCCCAGCATGCTGAGAACCCTGAAGGGCGCCTTGTCGGATATTCCGCGAAACGAGCCGATCCGCGACGAATTAGACTGGATACATGGTTTTAATGTACGCGTCCGCCGCTTGAAAACCGTGTTGGATAGCGCCCTGCCGCGGATCGATGCCTTGGTGGCCGAGGTCATTGGAGATACCATCGCGCGCCAGTCCGACGCCGCGCATATTTCCGAATGGCGCGCCGCGGCTGGCCGGTTAGCTGCGGAAAGATCCGGTTATGCCTACGAGGGTTATATGCGTCTCCGGATTGAAGCGGTGATCGAGCAATTAGCGACAATTCTGGCCAGTGGCGCGCAGCGCCGGGCGGACCGGACCGCCATCGACGGTTGGACCGAGCGGCTGCGGAACTGGGCTAGCCAAGCTGGGGTCTATCCCCAGAAAGGCGGCGGCGACGAAGTCGCCCAAGGGGCATTTATGCGCGGCCTTGATGTTGATTACCGCGCCCGCCGTTTACGTTTCGTGGTGCGCGGGCTAAACGAAATCTACGACACCTTTCGCACCAGCGAAACCGCCGCCGCGTTGGATCGTACGAAGGGCCGCATCTATGATCTGCTGGAAGATCTGCGGCGCTGCCGCGACGCCGAAGTGTTGAGCCGCCGTTGCCGGGACATGGCGATCGCCATCCAGGAGGGCCGGGCAGACAATATTGGCGCCCTGATCGGCTTGGTGACAGATGATTTTGGCTTGAGCGGTTTGGGCCGGCAGGTTGACCATATGTTGGATCAAACAGCCAATGCCGATTTGCCCGCAGAGGCGCAACAAACCCTGTTGAACAGCTTCGTCGGGTTCGCCTTTTGGGATGTGCTGGCATTCACGGTTACGTCGTGGCGCGATATCGGGGAATTCGATGAAATTCGTGTGGACCGGATTTCCCCCGATGACGCCGTCAGCCTGAACCGGAGTGGGGAAGAGGCGATTTTAAAGGGTATTGGCTTGGGGCATTTTGCCGCTTTTTTTAGCCGCCGGAATCGGGAAAACGACTATTTGTGGGGCCGCCTGCATGGTGCCGAGCGGTTGATAGACATCGTCATCAGTTGCGCCGAGTTGGCGGACGCGGCGGATGGCATTGATGCCATGGCCACGAAAAAGCGGGCCTTCACCGCGATCCTGGACACCGAAGCGCTGCATCTGAGGAAGAGCGCGGATCTGCTGGCCAAACTGCGCCGGGAGATCGCCGCGCTATAAGCAGCGGGCCTGAAGTAGTGGCCTTGTTCCGATCCGGGGGCGCATCTACACTTCATAAAATTTCATGGGGAGGAATTACTGCGATGCCCGTCGAATACACCCGGGTCGAAGAATTCGGTCTGATCACCCTGAACCGGCCGGAAGCCCTGAATGCCTTGAGCGTTCAGGTGGTCAAGGATATTGGCTCCGCCATTGACGAGGCCGCCGGTTCCGATGCTCGCGCCCTATTGATCACCGGGGCCGGGGATAAGGCCTTTTGCGCCGGCGCCGATATCTCCGAGTTCATGGGCCGCAACATCGTCGAGGCCATGGCCGCTACCGAGTTGGGGCAGAATATCTTCGCCAAGCTGGATAGCCTAACCATCCCCTCGGTGGCGGCTATCAACGGTTATGCCCTGGGCGGCGGGCTGGAGCTGGCAACCGCCTGCACACTGCGCGTTGCCACCGCCAACGCCAGACTGGGGGTGCCGGAGATCAAGCTGGGCCTGATACCCGGTTATGGCGGCACCCAGCGCCTGCCGCGTCTGGTAGGCCAGGGGCGCGCCCTGGACATGGTCATGACCGGACGTATGGTCGCGGCGGAGGAAGCCCTCGCCATAGGCCTGATCAACCGCCTGGTCGACGCACCGGCGTTAGAGGGCGCCATCGCCTATGCCCGCGAGTTCGCCTCTTTTTCACTGCCAGTCCTGCGTTATGGCAGGGAAGCGGTGATGCGGGCTGACAACACCGCCCTCGCGGAGGGAATGTTGGTGGAACGAGATTTAAATACCCTGGCCTTCCAGGGCGAGGACGCGACCGAAGGCGCCAATGCCTTCCTGGAAAAACGCGCCCCGAAATTCAAGGACCGCTAGCGATGCCTGACGGCAAGGTCATCGCCGTAACAGGCGCCAGCCGGGGTATCGGCTCCGGCCTGGTTGCGGAGCTGGCGGACCGCGGCCATACTATCGGCTGTCTATCGCGCAAGGGCCGGGGACCGGAGGACCGGGAGGTTCCGGGCAAGCTGATCAATCTGGTTTGCGATATGGGGGATGAAGCACAAATCGTCGCCGCCCTGAAGGCTCTGGCCAAACAGGCCGGACGTATCGACGTGCTGATCAACAACGCCGGCCTGCATCTGGAAGGCGTAAGCGCCGACGTCCCCAAGGCTGATTTCGAACTTGTGCTAGCCACCAACGTTACCGGAACCTTCCTGGCCTGCCGCGAGGTTTACCCGCACATGATTGCCCAGGGTGGCGGCCTGATCATCAACATGGGCTCCTTCTTTGACCGCCTGGGCGCCAAGCGCAACTTGGCCTATAATTGCTCAAAAGCGGCCTTGGGGGCGCTGACACGCACTCTGGCGGTGGAATGGGCCCGTGACAAAATCCGCGTGCTCAATGTGGCGCCCGGTTTCGTGAAAACCGACCTGAACGCCGATTATATGGCCCAAGACAGTTTCCAAGCTTTCATGCGCCGTCGGATACCCACGGGCGAGGCTAGCAGCGTGGAAGAAGTCTCCCGCCTGATCGCCATGTTGGTCGCCGAAGATTTGCCCAGCCTGACCGGCGAGACCATCGTCCTGGATGGCGGTCAAAGCATAAACCAATAAGGTCAAAACCATGCAAGTGCTGCAGCGACTCGATAACGGTCTCGATCTACCGGAGGAGGAGCGTCTACTGCTGGACGCCGTTCGTGCCTTGTGCCGGGATCAATTGGCGCCCCGGGCGGCGGACTATGACCGCAGCGGCGAATTCCCCTGGGACAACATGCATGCGATTAACAAACTGGGCCTGAACGGTATGTTCATTCCCGACGAATATGGCGGCGCCAAGACCTCCTATGTGGGGTATCTGGCAGCAATCCGCGAAATGGCCAAGGCTTGTGCCGCCACCGCATTGGTCTGGGGCACCACCTTTCACGCGGTCAAGCCCGTAGTCGATTTTGCCTCCCATTCGCAAAAAACCCAGTTGTTGCCGAAAATCTCCGAAGGCGGCCTGGTCTCCCTTTGCATCACAGAACCCACCGCCGGCTCCGACGCGACCGGCATGAAGACGCGCTTTACGCCTGATGGAGACCATATCGTCATCAACGGCGGCAAAACCTTTATCACCAGCGGCGATCATGCAGATTTATACGTGCTGTTTGGCAAATGGTCGGAAATCGAGAATGACAAGGCCGCAATTACCGTTGTTCTGGTGGAAAAAGGGACGAAAGGCCTGACGGTTCTGAGCAAGGAGGACAAAATGGGTCAGCGCGCCGCCTCCACCGTCTCCCTGGCTTTCGACGATATCCGCGTACCCCGCGAAAACCTGTTGTGCGAGCCTGGCGATGGCCTGAAAATTCTGTTTTCCGCCCTAAACAAATCCCGCCCCTCCATCGCCGCCCACGCCCTGGGCATCGCCCGCGCCGCCTTTGAAGACGCGGTTGCCTACATCAATCAACGGCGGCAGTCGGGCCGCAATATCATCGAGTTCCAGGGTATCCAGTTCATGCTGGCCGACATGGCCACCGATCTAGCCCTGTGCGAAAGCTGGCTATGGCGGGTTGGCGCCATGATCGATGCGGGAGTGGAGGATATCGGTATCGAAGCCTCGATGTTGAAAATGCGCGCCTCGGACGTGGCAATGCGGATCACCACGGACGCGGTACAATTGTACGGCGGCTATGGCTATTGCAAGGACTATGCCGTGGAACGCTATATGCGGGACGCCAAAATCACGCAGATCTATGAGGGCACCAACCAGATCCACCGCCAACTGATCGGGCGCTCGTTTATCGAGACGTGAGATTATCCGACTATCTGGGCGGGCAGAGGCCGAGTTCTCCCAATCGTCCATATGTCGTTGTGGCGCCCGAACGTTGTACAGCATCCGCTCGACGCGGCATCAACGCTCCTTACCAAACCTCGCGAGGCGGCTACTGACTTGCATTAAAAAAGGCAGTCATTCCACGCGCTCTGGAAACTGTCCCGGCATCCAACGGGAAGCAAGTCTTGCCGGGAAGGGAAGGCGCTAAGGCCGCAGACGTAGCTTTTGGGTGCGTAGATCAGGCGGCGTTTGCCGCCGGTAGGGCCGTGCCCGCGATCTGGCAGCGCCACAGAATACGCCGCGCCTTGGGGTCGAAGGCATCGCGGCGATGCAGGGTGGAGCGGTTATCCCAGATCAGTACATCGCCGGGCTGCCATTGATGGGAATAGCTGAACCTGTCCGCCGCTGCATAATCCCAAATCCGGTCCAAAAGCACCTCGCTGTCCGCCACCTCCATGCCTTTGATATAGGCATTGGTGCGCCGGCCTAAAAACAGCGCCTGGCGCCCATTTTCCGGATGAGTGATCACCATGGGGTGCACCGTGCCGGGCGCGGCGCGCACGTCGGTGACGTCATCCATCCCCTTGCGCAATTCGCCGGCGGAGGTATAGGAGGAATTATGCAAGGCCTGACGCCCCGTGACGGCGGCCCGCAGGTCCGCCGGCATCTGCCCCCATGCCGCATACATGTTGGCGAACGAGGTATTGGCCCCCGTAGGGGGCACTTCGTGGCCATACAGCACCGAGGCCGTGGGGGGTACATCCAGATAGGTCATGTCGGAATGCCATTCCGCCTCGCCAGCGCCCAGGGCGCCAATAGCTTTGCCGTTTTCCACCACGTTGGAGATGATCCACATATCACGCGCCTCGTCGGCACCCGCATCCCCGCGCAGATCCTTTTCACTGCTAGGCGGCGGCTCCAACGGGCCAAAGCGGGCGGCGAACGCAGTCAGGCCGTTGGGGGTTAGCGTCTGCCCCCGAAACAGCAGCACGCAACGATCCAGCCAAGCCTTGTGCATGGCTGCGAAGGTCTCGTCATCGAAGCCAGCGGCCAGATCGACGCCATCCACACAGGCGCCGATGGCATCGTTAATAGGCGTTATCTGCATAGCCAAATCCCCTTTTGTACAATGCCGCTATTGTGCCCGAATTTATTTAGAATTTCCACCTGTGGATCGTTTTGAACGGCTAATTCCCCGTATCAAGCCTGCTCTCTGTTCTCTGGCTCTTTCTTAGTCCGGGGATTGTTGCATTTGTCCTATGCGCGGGCTATTGCGTCCTTGCCATGAGGAACAGGCCACCCAAAAACATACTCTGCGGCCTCAGCCGCCGTGCGATCGTATTGATCGCGGCACTTTCGCTTTGCCTAAATACCTTAATGCCCGCCATGGCGACAGTGGCGGATACGGACTGGGCGGCCGTAATCTGCACACCGGACGGTTACAAGACCGTTCGTCTGGGCCAGGATGGCGCGCCGCTGCCGGCACAACGGAGGCACGAAGATCCCGATTGCACCATTTGTCATGGCTGCGTCGGTAATTTCGCCCTGGCTACCATGGCAGGCGCCGCCACGGCGCCTGCCATCCTGTCCACTATTCGTCTAAATCAAACCTCGATCTACGCATCCACCGAGACACGGGGCAAGGAAGCGCGCGGACCGCCTCACTCCGCATGATCCCCACGAAGCGGTGGTGTGCATAAGCGCGCAGCCATTCTATTTGGAATCAAACGAGGCACCTGGAAATGAAATTTTTGATCACGGCTGGCGCGTTGGCGCTGGCGCTTGCCGTTGCCACGTCCGCACCAGCGGGTGAATATAAGGCCGGCGATGTCACTGTCGTTAATCCTTGGGCCCGCGCCACCCCTGGCGTACCGCGCAATGGTGGGGCCTATCTGACTATAAAAGGCGGAGTCAGCGACGATGAACTGATCGGTGTCGCAACCGCCGTCGCCAAGCGCGCCGAACTGCATGGCCACAAACAGGAAAACGGCGTGATGAAGATGCGCCAAGTCAAAGGCGTCAAGGTGCCGGCCAGCGGCATGATTATACTAAAGCCAAGTAGCCTACACGTTATGCTGATAAAGCTGAATCAAGCCCTGAAGCAAGGTAAAAGTTTCCCCATGACCTTGCGCTTTGCCAAGGCCGGCGAAGTCACCGTGCAGGTCAAAATAATGGGCGTCGGCGCCATGGAAGCCAGCAAGAGCCACCAGCACGCCGGCCATGGCCGTGGCTATGATACGATGGCGCCGTCCATCGATATAGCCGTTCACCGGATTTCGGCGGACGGGATAGGCGATGTAATCGGTACCATCAAGGTTCGACCGATGCCTCATGGCGTTAAATTGACGCCAAACCTGAAGGGCTTATCGACAGGGCTGCATGCAATGCATATCCACGAGAACCCGGACTGCCGGTCAGGCATGAAGGGTGGCAAAAACATTTCTGGCCTTGCCGCGGGTGGACATTTTGATCCGGCAGGTGGCGGAGGCGCGCACGGTCATGGCGGTGGCCACGGCCACAAGCCCGCCGGCGACCTGCCGCAATTGAAGGTCGACACGAAAGGCTTGGCCACAAAAGCGATCGAAGTCAAATCATTGACAATGCATCAACTCATGGGGCGGTCTATCATAATCCATTCCCATGCAGAGATGCCTCGGGATCCGGCAAAGGCCAACGGCGGTGGCGAGCGGATAGCATGCGGTATTGTCCGTCGCTGATCGCGCATTGCCTACAGGTTGTCGTAGGTCCGATCGGGGGCTGGCCCGCCCCACATAAGGTTCTTTTGATTGTAGCTTGGTCAGATGTGGGCAGGTGCTGCTACATTCAGGTAGGTGCCATGGGGTATTCGAAGCCTTACGAGTGGGCTCACCTTTCCGAGGTGCCCTTCAGGGCCCTGAATAAACCGCTTAGCCAGGCCAGCGTTGCCGTGATCACGTTCGCAGCCCCAATTGAGCTAGACAAAGGTGATCAAGGGCCGGGTGCGCCCATGGATCCGGCCGCGGCCTTTCACAAGATTTATTCCGCGCCAAGCAATGGCGCACCGGAGCTGGTCATATCGCACCTGCATTACGACCGGGCTCATGTGCGCGCGGCGGACGAGGGTGCAATTCCCAGAGCGTTGGAGGGATAACCCGGACTGGAAGCTCGACTTTTTCAATGTGCCGCACATGTCCGACGCCGAATTTGAGCGCATTCGGGAGGACGAACTCGCCTGGCGCAAACCGCCCGGTTAACGTCCCGCCTGCCATTTTGATCAAGGCCTGACCGTGCTGCCTGCCCATGCATTGCTTGCACCAGCAATGGCAACTACCATTCCGTCCGACCGTGAAAGCCGCCGGGGGATCTCGTGACCCGGGCATTTTATGTGAAAGATTGAGTAATGGACCAGGCGACAAGCCCCCTCCCCAGCGGCCTGCTAGGCACGCTGGCCGCGCATTCGGATGAAAGCAATAAGGCGCGGCAGCTCGCCGACGCCAGCGTCGAGGCCATGCGGGCGGCCGGGCTATTCCGCCTGCTGGTACCCAAGCGCGCAGGGGGCGAGGCCTGCGACTTCCGCCACGGGGCGGCTATAATCCGCGCCTGTTCCCGCCAATGCAGCGCCGCCGGCTGGGTGCTGATGGTCTCCGCCGCGCACGACTGGATCATCGGCGGCTTCCCGGAGGCCGCGCAGGACGACGTCTGGCGCGACGGCCCCGATGGCGTCACCCCCGGTTCACTGGCGCCCAGCGGATCGATAACGCCGGTCAGCGGTGGCTTCAAAATCGAAGGCCGTTGGTCATTCAATTCCGGGGCAGCGCACGGAGACTGGTTCCTACTGGGCAATGTGGACCGCGGCGGCGACAAACCACGCCTTTATCATGTAGTCGTGCCCAGGGTGGAGCTGGCCCTTGACGACAATTGGCATACCATCGGGCTACAGGGCACCGGTAGCGTGGATGCGACGGCGAAAGGAATTTTCGTACCGGAACACCGCGCCATGGATTCGGGCCTGTTGCTTAGCGGCGATGGCGAATGGGCCGGGCGGCACGGCAATGAGCTGTATCGCATCCCCGTTATTCCAGGTCTGGCGGTTTACCTAGCCACCGCCGCTGGCGGCATCGCCGAGGCGGCCTTCGATGCGGCCCTGGAACTGATCACCAGTCAGACCGACCGTTACACAGGCAAAAGAAAACTAGACCGGCCAGGCCTGCATATGCGCCTAGCCGAGGCACGCGGCGAACTCACCTGCGCCGAACGGCTGGTTGACGATGCGCTCAATCTTCTGGTGCAAGCTACCGACCGGGACGACACGCCCGCGCTGCGGGCGCAGGCAAAATTCCAGGCCGCCCATGCCGTAGAACTGTTTCGCCGCGCCGTGGACCGGTTGATGGCAGCGTCCGGCGCGCGCTCGGCGTTCGATGACAGCGTCCTGCAACGGGCCTTTCGTGACCTGACCATGGCGGCCAAACACGAAATGATCAATTATGACACCTCCGCCCAGGCCTATGGCCGCACGCTGGTAGGATTGGACACACACGGCTTTCCGCTTTGAAGATATAACTACTGGCCGCCTTTCCTTCGGAGGGAACCGGGGCCAAAATCAATAATCATGCATACCGGGGAGAAAACGCAATGACGAGCCATTCCAACAACGGCCTGACGGGCGCTGATATCCGCGCCAAGCTGAAGCATCCAGTGGTCGATGCCGACGGGCATATGATCGAGTCCACCTTCGCGGTGCTGGATTTCGTGCGCCAGGTCGGCGGCGCCGATATCGCCAAACGCTACGAGGAATTGTTGCGGAACGATCCGTCAGGCCCCACCCGGAGCGCCGTCTGGGTCGGCAATTCCGGCCCCGGCTCCATCGACCGGGCTACGGCGATGCTGCCCAAACTGTACCGCGCCCGTCTGGACGACGCCGGCATAGATTTCGGCGTTGTCTATGGCACCCTGGCCTTGAGCGTATTGCGGCTGAATGACGAAGAGTTACAGCCCGTCGTCTACCGGGCCATGAACATGTTGTACGCGGATATGTTCAGGGATGTGTCGGACCGGCTGACCCCGGCGGCGCTTATCCCCATGCACGACCCAAAGCAAGCCATCGCCGAGCTGGATTTCGCGGTCGGCGAATTGGGGTTGAAGGCGATTGTCGTCAACACCATGCTATACCGGCCAGCCCCGGAGGTCGTACTGGACGCGCCGCATCTGGCGCACCTGTCGTTGAGTTTGGGCTCCCCCGCCATCGACGTCGGCGATGCCTACGATCTGGTTTGGGCCAAGTGCGTCGAGCTTGGCGTGGCGCCCAGTTGCCACAATGCCTTTCGCGGGCGCGGCTCCACCCACAGCTCGCCACAAAACTATTGCTTCAATTCCCTTGGCAGTTTCGGCGATGGCAGCGAGTATTTTTGCCGCGCGCTGTTCTTCGGCGGCGTGCCGCACCGGTTCCCGGATTTGAAATTCGCCTTTCTGGAAGGCGGCGCCGGGTGGGCCGGGCAACTCTATAACAGCCTGTTCGAATATTGGGAGAAACGGAACTTGGACGCCCTGTCCCGCAACCTGGACCCGGCCAAGTTGGATGTCGACCTGCTGGTCGAGATGTTCGAGAAATATGGCGACGAGCACCTAACGCCCGAGCGGATCCGGGCGGAGCCGCACCAGCCCGCCTCAACACAGTTTTTTGGGGCTCCGGAGGAACTGGACGATTTTGCCGCTAGCGGCGTCAGGGACGGGAAAGATATCCGTCGCATCTTCGATAACAATTTCTATTTCGGATCCGAGGCTGATGACCGCCTGACCGCCATCGGCTTCGATACCAAAATGAACCATTACGGCGCCCGGTTAAACGCCATTCTAGGCTCGGACATCGGCCATTGGGACGTGCCTGACATGACCAAGGTCATGGTGGAAGCTTACGAATTGCTTGACGAGGGCTTTGTTACCGAAGCGGATTTTCGTGATTTCACCTACGCCAATGTCGTCCGCATGCATACCGGCATGAATCCGGATTTCTTCAAAGGCACCGTGGTCGAGGCCGAGGTGGAAAAGCTTAAATCAGAAACCGCGTAGTACCCTGCCCGGAAAATTTCTAGCATGAAATTTCGGGATAGGCTAGCCACCGGCTTGTGGGCCGGGCCGGGCGTGCGTTAAAAGCCGAACCTCATGACTTCACCACTCCTCGCGCTTTTCCTGAATGCATTCATCGCGGCAACCATATTGCCGGCGGCGTCCGAAATATTGCTCTGGGCCATCGTCGCCGATAATCCGGCGCTGCTGTGGCCCGCCATCGCCGTGGCTTCCGTCGGCAATACGTTGGGCGCCGTTGTCAACTGGATACTAGGGCGCTTCCTCTCTGGGTACAGTGAGAAAAAGTGGTACCCCCTGACGCCGGACCAACAACGACGGGCCAGCGCGTGGTTTCAACGCGTCGGCCTGTGGTCGCTGCTGTTTGCCTGGCTGCCGGTGGTGGGCGATCCGCTGACCGTAGTGGCGGGCGTGCTCCGCGTCCGCTTCCTAACCTTTTTTCTCTTGGTCGCCATAGGCAAGACGGGACGTTATGTCATCGTCGCCATGACGATATCGGCAATTTAGTCGGCAGAGGGCGAGGCTAGACCATCGGGGGGCCAAGCCTCGACACCATCTTCCAAGGAGATCTTCAGGCTTTTCAGCAGGATCGAAAATGAATTCCAGTTACAAATTGCCGCCACCATTTCCAGCTGTTCCGCATGGCTGGTTATATGCTCGGCGCAGGCCTGCCAACTCTCTTCGCTGACCGCACCATTATCCAGGACATCGTCGGTCGCCGCCAGAACGGCCCGCTCGGCCGCACCCAGACAAGTGGCATTGCCCGGGTCGCGGACGGCTAGGGTCTCTTCCTCCGTCAGGCCCGCAAACAGGGCGATGGGCCAATGCTGGGTCCATTCATACGCAGCGCCCGTGCGCCAGCCGATCCGCATGATGATCAGTTCTCGAAGGCGCAGATCCAGCTTGTTGCTCTTGAACAGCAGCATGGACAATTGCCCCGCGATGACCCCCGCCAAGGTGGGATGATGGGCGAATACACGAAATACGTTCAGCCCCGCCATGGTGGACGGCACGCCCACCTTCTTGCCGATAGCGCGGGCCTCGTCTTCCGATAACATGGGCACGCGTGGTTCCGTTGCAGTCATTTTCATAGTCTCCTCGGTCGATATATCCAGCCCGAAAGGTGCCACAAAACGCATTTGGAGAACGGACTTGGGCCGGCCAATTGTTTGCCGTAGACTGGCCATGATACCATGAAGGGTAGCGCGTGATGATCCAATTCGGCTTAATGAACCGGGGCCAATTTCCGGTCGGCGGCGATGCGGCCCAGCATTGGGCGGAGATGCTGGAACAGGTGCGCTGGGCGGAAAAGCTCGGCTTTGATTCCATCATGAAGGGCTCTCACTACACCACACACCCTCTATCTGAATTTCAGCAGGTGCCGTTTCTCGCCCGCATGATGGCGGAGGCGCCGTCGTTGCGACTGATCGCCGGCGTAGTTCTGTTGCCCCTGCACAAGCCCCTGGATATCGCCGAGCAGTTCGCCAATATTGACGTGATGTCCGGCGGCCGTTTGATCTTCGGCGTCGGCATCGGCTACCGCGAAGTGGAGTTTAAGGCCTTCGGCACCACGTACCGGGACTCTGGGCCGCGCCTGGAAGAAAACCTGGAAGCCATCAAGCGGTTGTGGTCCGAAGACGCGGTGTCCATGACCGGCTCCCACTTCGAATTGGAGGAGGCGGTTTGTACCATCAAGCCATTACAAAAGCCCATGCCCCCCATCTGGACCGGCGCCAATGCCGACGTCGCCATCCGCCGCGCGGCCCGGCTCACCGATGCCTGGTTCGTCAACCCGCACAACCGCCTGGATACCATCGCCCGGCAAATGGGGGTTTATAAGCGGGAGCTCGACGCCTGCGGCAAACCCTTCCCCACCGAATTCCCCATGATGCGCGAGGTCGTGGTGGCGTCGTCACGGGAAGAAGCCATGCGCCTAGCCGGGCCCTATCTCGCAGCCAAATACAGCGCCTATCATCAATGGGGCCAGGACAAGGTGATGCCGGCAGGGGACAACGACTTCGACATCGATTTCGAGGACCTGGTCAAGGACCGCTTCCTGTTCGGCTCGCCCCAAGAAATCGCCGAGCAGATCCTGGATCTGGTCCGCCGCTTCGGCGTCAACCACTTCGTCATGGGCGTGCAGTTTCCCGGCATGCCCCAGCAATTGGTTCTCAATGAGATGCAAATGCTGGCCGAGGAGGTATTCCCCATGGTGCGCGCGGGGCTCTAGTTGCGGGGCGCGCCCTTGTTCATAGTTTGAGCCACACCCGCTGCATGAAATGGGCCATGGCGTCGGTGTTGCGGTCTAAATCGGCGGTGCTAACGCTGACGACAATTTCATCCAGCCCGGCCGCTTGATAGGCTCTGACGGTTTCGGCGACGTCGTCGTCTGTCCCGGTGAGGGCGGTGCGGTCGTGAACCGGGGCGCCGGGCGCCGTGCCGGTAAATTGCATGGGCAACGTCAGGGAGTAATGCAGGCCAGAGGGATCACGACCCGCTTCCTCGGTCAGCCGGATAATTTCACGGCGGCCGTTGGCGAACTGGCTTGGCGACTGCCGCAGGGTATGCCAGCCATCGCCAAAACGGGCCACGCGGCGGTGGGCGGCGGCGCTCGCGCCGCCGATCAATAGTGGTGGGTGGGGCGTTTGAAGCGGTTTTGGTGAAAACTTCAACCCGCTGTAGCGGTAAAATTCGCCGGAAAATTCCGGCGTGTCCTGGGTCCACAGGGCCTGCAGCGCGCCCAGGATCTCATCCGTGCGCTTGCCGCGGGTAGCGAAGTCTACGCCAAGATTTTCGAACTCATCACGAGTGACCGCAACGCCGACGCCCAAATCTACCCGCCCGCCGGACAGTTGATCCAAAGTGGCTATCATCTTGCCCAGCCGCGCCGGATCATGCCAGGGCAAGACTAAAACCGAGGTGCCCAACCGGACCGTTTGCGTGGCACAGGCAATGGCGGTCAATATGGTCAAGGCGTCATGATAGGGCCTCTCGCCGAGCCGCTCGGCTACATAGGTGGCGTGAAAAAGATGTTCGCGGACCCAGACGCTGGAAAACCCCACCCGCTCGGCCGTAACGGCGAGGGCGACCAGGTCATTCGGGTTTTCGACGCCCTGATTGTTGGGAATGCCAAATCCTGCCTTCATAAGGGTATTCCTTTTTCGTTCACGCCAGTGCGCCGTCGCGGCCTTTTAGCGGCCCATTTCAATGGGGATAGGGCACTAGCGCCAGGCCCAGACCGGTTCACCGAGGTGGGCGACGCGGGTTGGGCGGCCATGCAGGCCGACCTCGCGGAACTGGTAGACCATGGCCGCAGAGGGGGCGTGCAGGGCATCGTCATCGCCCATCAGCAGGCGTATCACCGGGCGCCTGCTTTCCGGGATGTCGACGAATTCAGGCGAATCCGGCCGGTTCAATTCTCGAAACGTGATGCGGTGAATGCGCGCCACCTCCTGCGGGTTGGCCTCCATCTCGGCATCGGCGCCAGCCCAGACCACGATGGGCGTGATCAGATAGCCTGATTGGGTCTGATAGTCGTCCAGCAAACCCAGGACCGCGTCTTCTGCCAGGTGCAGGTTTACTTCCTCGCGCAATTCCCGCAGCGCCCCTTCGATGGGCGTTTCGCCGTCATCAATCCGACCGCCGGGCAGGGCGAACTGGCCCGCATGGCTGTTCAGGCTTGCTGTTCGCCGGGTCAGAACGTAGGCGCCCTCGCCCTTGTCGTCGCAGACCAGGGTGATAGCTACCGCAGCATGCTTCAGCCCCTCGGCCGAGGCCGGAGTCCGTGCGAAACTACCGAGGTTGGCGGCGATCCGGGCCCGCATGGCCTCGTCATAACAATAATGCATATCTGTCACGGTCAAATCTATCCCCCTAACTACCGAAACAACGTTTCGATGACTGGGCAATCGGGGATGGTGCCGTCGGCACATTTGTCCGAGATCTCCGCCAGGGTGGCTTCCAAGCGAAGCAGATCCGTGATCTTTTCCCGCACGTCGTGCAAATGCTTAATGGTCAGCGTATGCACTTCCCCACAGGTATAATCGCCGGTGTCCAGAAGTGCCGGCAAGGCGCGTACCTCTTTCAGGGTAAAGCCAAGCTCGCGGCTGCGTTTGACGAAGATCAGGCGCTTTAAAAGCTCGTGATCATAGCGCCAATGCCCGGCGGCACTGCGCGGTGGCTTTGGCATGATGCCGATGTTTTCGTAATAGCGCACGTTTTCAATTGCACCCCGGTCCGCCGTGACAGGCCGCCTATGGACAGCGCCATAACATCTCCGCGAGCCGTCATATTCCACCTTGTACCCGTAGCAACTACAGGCTTCAATTTAGCAAGATTTTAGGCTGGCGAACAGGTGTTTGATGAAGGAGCACGGCGATCATGTGGAACAAGTTTAAGCAGAATAAATTGTTTGGTTCTAGCGCGGCGGGCACCGTCGTGATGGCTGTTTGCTGTTTTACCCCCGCACTGGTGCTGTTATTCGCCGTCCTGGGCATTTCATCTCTTATTGGCGCCTGGCTGAATCCTATCCTGCTGCCCGCCCTGACAACTTTCCTTTACCTGACCACCTATGCCCTGATGCGCCGGAAACGAGCCGTCAAGAGGGCAAGATTATGAGTTCGCGGTACGGTGGTCCTGGAAGATCGTCGCCACGGTCTGGCGGTCATTGACGCCGGACCGGCCGGATTTTCCGTCGCCATCACCGCCGCCGAGCAAGGCGCCCATGTCGCTCTGATCAGCCACGGCACCATTGGCGGCACCTGCGTCAACGTCGGCTGCATACCCTCCGAAACCATGCTTCGGGCCACGGAAACCCAGCATCGCGCCAATGTGGCAGGGCGTTTGCCGGCGTTCGGGTGACGGGGAACTTGACCGACTGGGGCGCGGTGGTGGCGCGAAAGAATGAGTTGGTGGGCGCGTTGCGCAAGAGTAAATATCTCGACCTGCTGCCCGAATATTCCGGCATAGACTATCGCGAAGGCCGGGCCGTCTTCACGGCAGATGGGCTGGCCATCGGCGGCCAGGCCCTGGCCGCCGAAAAGATCATAATCGCCACCCGCAGCCGGCTGCAGCCCGACGGCGAGCCGGAGATAAGCGACGCCATGCCCGCGGTGGTCTTCACGGACCCGCAAGTTGCGGCCGAAGGGCTGACCGAGGCGGTAGCCGTCGCCGAGGCCATGACGTGGTGACGTCCCTGCTGCCGCTCGAATTCGTGCCCCACGGCCTGATGAAACTGGTGGCCGACTCCGGGAATAAACGCCTCCTGGCCGCCCATACTCTAGCCCCGGAAGGCGCCGACAGCATCCAGACCGCCGCCTTGGCCATTCGCCAAGAAATGGCCTATGTGGCTCTAGCCAAGATGATCTTCCCCTATCTAACCACCGTCGAGGGCTTGACACTTGCGGCCCCGACGTTCGAGACGGATATCGCCAAACTGTCCTGCTGCGTGGGCTAAAACATGGCTTGCCAGCCCCAGGACACGGGGCTATAAACCGGCCTTCTTTGCGGCGAGTCGGCGCGGGCTGAGGCCCGGGGCATGCCCGGCCGCCGTTTCTATGACTTATCCTAACGCTATAGGAGGATCAAAATGCCCAAGATGAAGACCAAATCGAGCGTGAAAAAGCGCTTCAGCCTGACCGGCACCGGCAAGATTCGCCGTTCCCACGCAGGCAAACAGCACGGCATGATCAAGCGCACGAACAAGCAGATTCGTGAACATCGCGGGACCACCCTGCTGTCCGATGCGGATGCCAAGATCATCAAAAAATTCATGCCTTACGGCTGAGGCGGGGAGTAGTAAAAAATGGCGCGCGTAAAACGCGGCGTGACTTCTCACGCCAAACACAAAAAAGTTCTGGCTCAAGCGGCCGGCTATCAGGGCCGACGCAAGAACACCATCCGCATTGCCAAGCAGGCGGTCGAGAAAGCCGGGCAATATGCCTATCGTGACCGGCGCGTGCGCAAGCGTAATTTTCGCGCCCTGTGGATCCAAAGGATCAACGCGGCCAGCCGGGAGCATGGTGTCAATTACGCCCGATTTATGAGCGGCCTCAAGCAGGCGGGTATCGAGATTGACCGGAAAGTACTGGCAGATCTTGCCGTTCGCGAGCCTGAGGCGTTCAAGGCCCTGGTCGACCAGGCGCAGACCGCATTAGCCTGAGCCAAGACCGGGCCTTCGATCTGAAGATCGGGCCCCGACATAGATACGACGTCACGAAAATGGGGGCCTGTCCGGGGACAGCCCCCTATTTTTGTTGGCGAAAACGTGCAGCCGTAGCTTGACTGGGTGAAAGCGAAACAATGACAACCGATATTGAGACCCTTCGAGACGCGCTATTGGCGGAAGTGGCCGGCGCTACCGATCTTGCCGGTCTGGAGGCGACGCGGGTCGCCACATTGGGCAAGAAAGGCCGCATCACCGCCCAGATGAAAGGCCTGGGCCAGTTGCCGCCCGATGAACGGCGCGAAGCCGGGGCCACCCTTAACAAAGTCAAGGATCTTGTCGCCGAGGCTATTGAGAACCGGCGCAAAAACTTGCACGAGGCGGATTTGGAGGCCCGCCTGGCCAGCGAAAGCATTGATGTCACCCTGCCCATTCGGCAACAGCCACAGGGCCGGATCCATCCGGTCAGCCAGGTGATGGATGAAATCGCCGCGATCTTTGCCGACATGGGCTTCACCATCGCCGAGGGGCCGGATATCGAGGATGATTTCCACAATTTCACAGCACTGAACATTCCCCCCGAACATCCCGCACGGCAAATGCAGGATACGTTCTATTTGCCGCCCCGGGATGACGGCATGCCCATGGTGTTGCGCACCCATACCTCGCCCGTGCAAATCCGCACCATGCAGGATACGCCACCACCCCACCGCATCGTGATACCCGGCCGCACCTATCGCTCCGACTCCGACCAGACCCACACTCCGATGTTCCATCAAATCGAAGGCCTGGTGATCGGCAAGGATATCCACATGGGCCATTTGAAGGGCACCTTGGAAACCTTCTGTCAGGCGTTTTTCGAGGTTGATAACGTGCGCATGCGCTTCCGCCCCAGCTATTTTCCCTTCACGGAACCTTCGGCGGAGGTTGATATCGGCTGCTCCCGCGAAGGCGGTACTCTGCGCATCGGCGGAGGTGACGACTGGCTGGAAATTCTGGGCTGCGGCATGGTTAACCCCCGGGTGCTGGAAGCCTGCGGCGTCGATCCAGGGGAATGGCAGGGCTTTGCCTGGGGCATGGGGATCGACCGTATCGCCATGCTGAAATACGGCATCCCCGATTTGCGGGCGTTTTTCGATTGTGACTTGCGCTGGCTGCACCATTACGGCTTCGTGCCACTGGATGTGCCGACCATGTCGGGGGGGCTATCGCGATGAAGTTCACCCTGTCCTGGCTGAAGGACCATCTGGAAACCGACGCCACCTTGACCGAGATCACCGACAAGCTGACCGCCATCGGCCTGGAACTGGAAGGGGTGGAGGACCGCGCCGCCGATCTGGCGCCCTTCACGGTCGGCTACGTGATCAGGGCCAAACAACACCCCAACGCGGACCGTTTGCGCATCTGCATCGTGGATACGGGAGAGGAACAGGTTCAGGTGGTCTGCGGCGCG
Organism: Alphaproteobacteria bacterium; assembly: GCA_963577885.1. Lineage (GTDB taxonomy): Bacteria > Pseudomonadota > Alphaproteobacteria. The sequence continues at coordinate 65 of CAUZBE010000005.1, read as the reverse complement.
CCCAACGCGCGCACCGGCATGAAAGGCGTTTTCGCTCCGTCGGGCACCACCATCCCCGGCACAGG
>CAUZBE010000004.1:0-25832 GCA_963577885.1 Alphaproteobacteria bacterium | reverse complement strand
ATTTCGATCATGATGACATCCTTCCGAATTTACTCACTCAAAGTGTCCTGCGATGCCGACGACGCCTGCATCCACCAGCGCCGATATCTCGTCGTTCGACAGGCCGAGAACCTGGCCTAGGACCACATCATCTTCCGCGCCCAGCAGGGGCGCGGTTTTGCGCAATCCTGGCCGCAGTCCGTCAATCCGCCACGGTGCGGCAACCAGAGCCTCGTCACCGGTGTATGGATGGTTGGACGCAATCCAGCCGGAGCAATCGGCAAACATCTCTGCCGCGTCGGTTTCATCCAATTCCAGCAGATCCACCGCATGGCCGTCCAGCGCGTCGCAGCGGGCGATGATGTCGGCCCGGCCGGTCCCGGCAAAGTACTGGCGCAGGGCGGCTTCGTCCGCAAAGGCGGTGTTCGGGACGCTGACGGCGATGAAAGCCCCGTCGCCGGCCGCAAGCACGGCGTTCAATGTCGTTCGCGGCGGCGTCGGCGTGCCGGCCAAAGTTGCGGCGGCCTCGATCTGGGAAAGGTCAATAGATCTGCCCTTGCCGTCTTCATCCGCCGCCAAAACGCCGGCCAGGACCGCCATGGCGCCAAAGGCGGCGGCATTGGGGTCGGAGAGGGAAAATGTTGGCGAACCGAGAAATTCGCCATTCTCACGGACCAGTTCTTCGGCTCCGCCCAAGGCGCTCAAGACCAGACCGTAGGAGCGTAGCTGCTCCACCGCCGAGCCACGGCCCGGTCCACTCATGGACATTTGTACCAGGGCCGGATTAGCCCGGCCCAGGGCCTCCAGGTCTAGGCCCAACCGCCCCATGGTGCCGACGGTGAAGTTCTCGATCAACAGGTCGGAAACGCCGGCCAGACGCAGAGCAATGTCAAGCCCCTCGGGATGTTTCAGGTCCAGGGTCAGGCCCGCCTTGTTGCGGTTCAGGCTATGAAAATACAACGACGATTCAATGCGGGTTTTTTCCGGCATTTTCCTGCGCAAGGCTTCTAGGCCGCGGGTGCGGTAGAGATCGAAACGGGCGGGGGATTCCAGCTTAATCACCTCGGCGCCCAGGTCGGCAAGAATTTGCCCCACCATGGGACCGGACCAGACCCAGCACAATTCCAGACAGCGCAGTCCTGCCAGGGGCGCCCTGGATGCCGTGGGATCGGCGCTGAATCCGCGCCGTTTCGCCGGGCTGCCGGTCCCATTTAATTCCTGGATCAAAAATGGCATGGCTGGGCCACTTTTAGTAATAAATTGTCCGCGAAAGACCTCACGTGCTGACGCCTCCGCCTGGGAATAGACCGGCGCGATTACGGCGCTCTCGGCCAGGCCACGCGCCAGCAACTCATCACGGCTGAACGCGGCCAGTGTTTGCTCCATCAACGCATCCGCCTCAGCGCTGTCGCGAGCCAGGGCAAATGGATCCTGGAAGGCCTCCGCCTGGGCCCAGACCGGATCGCCGATGGCCATGCGAATGTTGCGCCAATCCCTGCGGGAGCGTCCCAGCAGGGCCACATGACCGTCCTTGCAGGCGTAAAAGCCCATGGGGAAGATGCCGCCGTGCTGCACACATAGGCGGCCATTGCGCCGCCATGAACGTGCCATTTCCTTCCGTCCGCCGGAATTTTGCAGCGAGAAGGATCGCATGACGTCGGCGGCCGAGACGTCATAACGAAGTGGTTTTCGAGGCCGGGCCGCTCCGCGCCGCCGCCAAAGTTCAGCCAGCGCCAGAATGACGCCATACATGCCGCACCATTTCTCCGGCATATCGCTGGGCAAGGGGACGCCCGGGCCGTCGGCATGGCCAATCACCGCCGCCGCGCCGGATACGGCGCTGGCCAGGGTGCCGCTGCCAGGCCGGCCAACTTGATAGTCCCACAGCCGAATGACGCAATCGGCGTCTGACGCCGTATCGCCGCCGACGATGGCGATTTCTACGCCATTCAGCACATCCTGGGCCACGCCACCGAGAGAGCCCAGCCAATGCCGGGCGTAGCCAGCTGAACGGTTTGTCGCGGCGATGCCGATCCTGGCGGAGGCGGCAAGAGGTAACTGACGTACGGCCTTCATTCCGCTCATGCCGGTATGAGAGGCAAGGGCACGGGACCGTCCTGGCGCGAAGGCAGGGCCACCACCGCTGTACCATTGGCCGAGAGGACGTCGGCTTGGTTGTGTGCCTCCACCACCAGATCGATAATCTTGACGCCGCCTATCTCCCGCTTGCCCGTGGCCGCGCCGCGCCACCAGATGGTATCGCCGACCATGTTGGGCTGGCGCACATCGACCTTCAATTGGTGCAGAAAGCCATGGTCGCCAATCCAGTTGTTCAGCATATGCTGGGCCCAGGCGATGCGTTGGGGTCCGATGTCGTAGGCCCCGCCCATGCCCACTTCGCGCCCGGTGGCGGCTTCCAGATGGCCGCGCCCGGCCGCATCCTTGGCACCGGTGGCAGCATTGATGTGATAGTCATCATGACGGCGGCGATAACGCACCACATCGCCATGGGCCCCGCCATAATGCAGCGCGCCCTGGCTAGCCGCATACCAGGCGAGAATATCGGTTATGGCGAGGGGTCCCTTGATGACGGGGGGAACCGCGTCAGCCACCGCGACATCCTCCCAAAACAGCGGTTCGGCGCCCCGGCGCGGCTCGGCCAAAACCTGATTCTCAATATCGGCCAGCTCCGCCGGCTCATAGCGATGGGCGACATGGCCGAGCGCATCTTCGCCATATTTTGCTTTGACGCCGACGCCCCGTGGTGTGCGGGCGCACTTGCCCACGGCGGCGGCGGCCAGCCGGCCATACTGGTTGTAATAGTCAATCTCGCCGGTTTGCAACGCCCAATTATTGAAGCGGCGGCCGGATTTAACTTCCTGCCTGGTCAGCTTGGCCTCGACACGAAAGCTTTCATTCACGCGGATATGATCGTACCAGGTCCATTCGGTGCCGGCATAGATCCATTGCACGCCCGGCAATTTTGGCGCCACGATGGTGGAATCCACCGCATACAAGATGCAGGGTGGCGCCAATAGCGTTCGCGCCGGCGATGCAGCGGCGTATTCGGGGTCAAGCCATAAGGGATTACTGTCGCCGACGCCCCAGGCGAAATGTCGAATGGCGTCCTTTGTCGCGGTCTCTATCCACTGCATGCGCGCGCGCCGCAGAGGCACGCCGATCAATTCGGCCGCCGCCGCCAGAGTTTCGTCAGTAATTTGTCCCCACGTCATGGCTATGCAACCAAGTTATGACTGGACATGTGGCATGACTTCCCTAGCGAACAGCCGCAGCATGTCGAGGGTCTGCTGGACGCCGTAATAGGGTGGATAGTGCAGCATCAGGGAGGTGACGCCCATCTTGCGTAGGGTCTCGATGCGGCCGATCACCGTGTCGGGGGAGCCGTGCAAAATGGTCTTTTCCATTAGATTGTCATAGGCAAATTGGGATTCATTATCCTTTTCCGCCACATCCCCCAGATAGCCGCCCGTGTCCCCTGAGAGGAAGGATTTCATATGGCGGGTTATGCCTGCCTCGCTCTCTTCCTTGGCTTTGGCGTCGGTCGCCGCCACATAGACCATGCGCACCACGTCGAACTGGCCGAAGGCCGGGTTCCGGTTGAGCGGCGCCGGTGCCTCCTTCATATGCTCTTGATAGAATTCTATATTCCGGGCCAGGACATCGAACGAGGGCAGGGTGCCCTGCATCAGGCCAAAGCCTTTTTTTGCCGCCAATTGCATGGAGTTATCCGTGCCGGCGCCCATGAAGAAGGGAGGATGGGGCAACTGTACGGGCTGTGGGAATATCTCGTAACCTTCGTCCATCTTGAATTTGAAGAAATTGCCGTCGGCGTTGACCCGCTTTTCGTGGAAGCCTTGCAAGATCAGATCGACCGCCTCAGCCTGGCGCTCCCGGCGGCTGTCGAAATCTATCCCCAGGCCCTCGAATTCATAGGGCCGGTAGCCCGAACCAAGGCCAAGCTGAAAACGCCCGTTGCTCAGGATATCGACAAAGGCGGCGTTTTCGACAATGCGCATGGGATGGTGCAATGGCACCACCATGACGGCGGCGCCGAGCTTGATGCGGGTGGTCTTGGCCGCCAGATAGCTTAGATAGGCGAATGGATCGGGCATGATGCCGTAGCGGTTGGAAAAGTGATGTTCGGCGATCCAGATGCTGTCATAGCCCAATTCCTCCGCCTCGATAATCTCGCGGGTGACCCGTTCATGGATGGCCTGGTGTGGATAGGCCTCTGATTTCGGGTCGGGATGGGAGGTGAACAAAATGCCGAACTTCATCTCTATACGTCCCTTTTATTTTTTGGAGTAACGCGCGCCTGGATTAAGGCGGAGTGGGCTGGCCAGGCTCGGGCAGAGTCGCCGCATTTTGGCCTCAGGATGAATTGAGGTCAACCAAAGGCGGCCGCGAGACGAACTCTGGTCTATTGCGGCGATCCCCGCGCCGGCATGGAAATGGGGCAATTGGCTTCGCGGGATACCAAATCGAAGACAAACAGAAATTTTGCCATGCCGACCATCACGGCAAGACAGACGCCAAGCTCAAATACCTTGCCGTCATCGAAATGGTCCCCCAATGCATCATACAGCCTGCGATCCATATAACCGTCCATGTTTGCCAGGGTCATTTCTTCACACAGGCGCAGCACGGCCGTTTCACGATCGTCGAACAGGGAGCTGCTGAGATCGAACAAGGCGTCGAGTCGTTCCTGGGTGACACCGTCGGCCAACGCCGCCTTGGAATTACCAAGGTTGCAAAACGCGCAACCGTGCTTGTTGGACAGCTTCATGCGGGCCAATTACTTGATTTGGGTGTCTACGCGGCCTGCGAAAAACATCCGGGCATAAAAGCTTTTGTAGTACCAATCCAGCACCTCTAGCGCGTTGTCCGCGACTTCGATAAACGTCGCTTCGTCGCGGTGGCGCATGGCGACATCCCACAGGGATTGCAGTTGTAGCGGTAATTCCGCCCTGGGTATTTTCTTCAGATGTGGATCCGGCATGCTGTTTCCTCTAATCCCAAACGTCCTCGGCGACTTCAACTACCAGGCGTAATTTGGCCATCTCGTCCGCCACCGTGATCTTGTTGCCATGGTGGGTGGAAGAAAACCCGCATTGGGGGCTAAGGCAAAGGCGTTCCAGGTCGACATATTGCGCGGCTTCGTCGATCCGCCGCTTCAGGGTTTCCTTGGCCTCCAATGCCGGGGTCTTGGTGGTGACCAGACCCAGCACGACGACTTTGTCGTTGGGCACGAAACGCAGGGGCTCGAACCCCCCCGCCCGCTCGCTGTCATACTCCATGAACAGGGCGTCGACATTGACCGTATTAAAGACGCGCTCGGCCACGGGCTCATAGCCGCCCTGGGCGGCCCAGGCGCTTTGAAAGTTGCCCCGGCACATGTGCATGGCCGTCGTAACGCCGTCCGGCAGATCGCGGATGGCATCGTTTAGGGCGTTAGCGTAGGTCAGAGCCAGTTCGTCCGCATCGTCGCCCCTTGATTTCAGATTGTCCCGGATAGCGTCGTCGCACAGATAGGCATAGGAAATATCGTCTAGCTGTAGATAGCGGCAGCCATGGGCCGCTAGATCACCCAGTTCGGCCCGATAGGCAGCTGTCAGGTCGGCCCAGAATTCGGCCAGGTCGGGATAGACCGACGCCGAGATACCTTCGCGCCCAGCGCGGAAATGCGCCATGCTGGGGCCGGGAACGGTGAATTTGGCGGTGCGCTCGGTAAGTCCGTTCAGATAGGCAAAATGATCCACCATGACCGGGTGGGAGCGGCCCAATTTGCCGGTGATCATGGCGCGCGGCGGCTGTTCGTCGCTGCCCTGAAAGGTGCCTTTGTCCAACGGCGCGCCCAGTTCAAAGCCGTCGAAACCGCTCAGGAAATCGAAATGCCACCAGGTGCGGCGGAATTCACCGTCGGTAATGCCTTGCAGGCCAATCTCTTCCTGCAACGCCACCACCTCACGGATGCAGCGGTCTTCTTCCGCCGCCAGATCAGCGGCGCTGATTTCGCCGCATGCTGCCTTGCGCCGCGCCTCGTGCAGGATCGTCGGGCGCAATAGGCTGCCCACGTGATCGGCCCGGAACGGCGGCTTCAGTCGCATGGCCATGGCAGCATCCCCTTATTATCTAGTCGCCGTCCAACACGGCCTGAACATCCTTGGGGTCCAAGGTGAAATCGACGCCCGCGCGCTCCTGTTGCAATAGCATGGAAACGCGGGAATCCCGGCCTTCCCAGCCCCGGGCCAGAGCCTCGGTCATCTCCGCCACGGTGGCGTTGATCAGACGCATGGGGACGCCAAATTCGCGGCCCAGTTCCGCTGCCAGGGAGACATCCTTGTGGGCCAGTTTCAAGGCGAAGTCGGGCGGATCATATTGATTGATCAAATAATGATCCGATAGGCTGTCGAAAGTCCGTTGCCGGCCTCGCGCGCCCTGGCGGACCGCCTCGAACAACGCCAGCGGATCGACGCCAGCCTTGACCCCGACGGAGAATACTTCCGCCAAGGCGGTTTGAATGGCATAGCCGGCTGAATTGTGCACCAGCTTAGCCACCGCGCCCGCGCCGATGGGGCCGATGTAGCGGACCTGGTCGCCCAGGGTATCCAGGGCCGCGCGGTTGGCCTCAAACACGTCTTTGTCGCCACCAACCCAGATCGCCAGCTTGCCCGAGGTCGCGCCCTTGGGCCCACCGCTGACCGGAGCGTCCAGGCAGTGCAGGCCCCGGGCGGCGAAGACCCCGTGTATGCGGCGGACCATGGTTGGCGAATTGGTGGACAGATCAAACAGCACCGCACCGGGCTTCATGCTGGCGATCAGGCCGTCGGCCTCGTCCAGGGCCACCGCCTCGACCTCGGGCGGGCCGGGCAGGGAGGTCAGAATCACGTCCGATGCGGCCGCCAGTTCCCGTGGTGTCGCAGCCCACTTGGCGCCGGCCGCCAGGTGCGGTTCGGCGACCTGACGGTGTATGTCATGCACGGTTACCTCCCAGCCGCCCTTGATAAGATTGGTGGCGAAAGAGGCGCCCATGGTGCCAAGGCCGATAAATCCGATTTTTGTCATTTGTCCCGCGCCCTATTTCTGATCTTCAAATATTTCCAATGCCACCCGGCCCGCGTTCACGGCGCAGGGCCAGCCGGCATAGAAGGCGAGATGGGTGATCAGGCCAAACAGCTCTTCCTTGGTGACGCCATTTTCTACCGCGCGGGCCATGTGGGCGCGCAGTTCCTCCGTGCGGTACAGCGCAATCAGCACGGCCACGGTTGCCAGGCTGCGGTCACGCTTCGACAGTTCGGGCTGTTCCCAAACATTGCCGAATAGCACCTCGTCACGCAGCTTGCCCAGTTACGGGATTAATTCGTAAACGGTTTTCTGGTCGGCCATTGCTCGCCCTCCTGCGTTGCGCCATGTTATTTTCTAGCCAAAGCATGGCATTCAATGGTGGCAATAAAAAGGGGCTGGTTTGAACATGGCGCATATTTTGGTTACCGGCGCCTCCGGTTTTGTGGGCGCCGCGGTGGCGGCGGCCCTGGCGGCGCGCGGCGATCGAGTGACGGCCTTCGATATGGCCCTGTCGCCGGGACTGCAAAAAATTGCCCGGCAATACGCCTCGCTTCGCACGGTCATTGGTGAAGTGACCGAATGTGCGGGGGTAATGGCATTGTTCAAGGAAAACCCTCCCGATTGCGTCTTTCACGCGGCGGCCATCGTCGGGGTTATCGCCTCGGTGCGGGCGCCGAACCGGACCTTCGAAGTTAATGTCCAGGGCACGATAAATCTGTTAGAGGCCATGCGCCTGTTCGGCACCAAACGCATGGTTAATATGAGTTCGGAAGAAACTTATGGCTCATTCCAAGCCGACGTGATCGGCGAGGATCACGCGCAAAATCCGCTACATCCCTATGGGATTTCCAAGCTGGCCGTGGAACACCTTGGCCGTGGCTATAGAGAGCAATACGGCCTGGAAGTAATCCATCTGCGCGCCATCTGGGTCTATGGCCCGGACCTGCCCCGGGTCCGCGTGCCTAATTCCTTTATTGATGCCGCGTTGGCGGGCCGGCCCTTTCATCAGCCCTTTGGTGCCGATTTTGTCTGCGATCACACTTATATTGATGATGTGGCGGATGTTGCGCTGTTGGCGATCGACAAGGTGGTGCATCCCTACGATGCCTACAATGTCGGTTCCGGCCAGGGCGTCAGCCTTAGGGAAATTACCGATATAGTCGGGGAGATGGTGCCTGGCGCACAACTAAGCGTGGGCAATGCGCCCTATCGCCACGGTGATGCAGCCTTCAGCGTGGATTGTGTGCGCAAAGGCTCCCTGGATATCAGCCGGGCCCGCGAGGTCCTGGGGTATAACCCGAAATTCGACATCAGGCGTGGGCTGGCGGCGTTTCTTGGGTAGGACCCCAAATGATCACCAGCTTCCAAAATGACAGTGGCCGTGCTATCCGAACTGAAATCACGTTTGAAGCATAACAATTTGCGCTTGGCGCTAGAGGTGGAGTGAGATGAAGAAGCATGAGCCAAGCTTAGCTGATCGGTTGGGCGGGGCCGCCAAGGCGAGGCAGGCCCAGATCGCAAAGGCGCGGGCAAAGACCCCGGCCAATGACCCAAAATTCGCCGAAAAGCAAGCTGCCCGGAGGGCCATCGCCGTGGCGCGGGAGGCCCGCGTGGCGGAACGCAAAGTAGCCAAGCTGGCGGAAGAGGCCCGCAAGGCCGAGGCCCAGGCCGTCGAAGAAGCGGCCCGCGCGTTGGAACTTATTGCCGAACAGGAAGCCCGCGATGCCGCGGCCCGCGAGGAGGCTGACCGCGAAGTCGCGCTCGCAGCCGAGGCAAAGGCGGCGCGGGATGCCCGCTATGCCGCCCGCCGGGCACGCAAAAAATAAAACCTGGCCCCAATGCATGCTGCCAATGTCCTTTGCCGCGGTAACACCGCAGCCTGACACGACCCGCGCCCCGGTAATGGGCGCTAACGATTTGGCGGCACGTCCAGTCTGGCGACGATGCCGGCCAGTTCGGGGCTGGGCGCGGGGTAGCGTTGCAGCACGGCGGGGTCATGGCCCGGCACGATATGGCTATCGTCATCGGCTAGGGTGCGCAGTTTGCGGTTGCTCTCCAACATCTCGAAAAGATTTTCGTGTGTCAGGAACGGGGTTTCCTGTTCGAAACATTCGTAATAATGCGCTACGTCCGAGGCTAGGACGACGGGGCCGCGCTGACTTTCCACCCGCACGGCCTGTAGGCCACGGGTATGGCCGGGCAGATGATGCACCGTGACGCCGGGGGCGATCTGTTCGTCGCCGGCGTGGAAGACAACCCGGTCGCCATGGGTCAGACGCACCATGTCCAGCACGTCATCCAACTTGAACGAATGGCGCAATGACGGGTGGGTCATGGCCCGCCCAGTGACGAAGGTCATCTCCTCGTCCTGAATATGGAAGCGCGCCTTAGGGAACAGACCCAGATTGCCGGCATGGTCATAATGCATATGGGTGATGATCACGTCTTCGATAGTGGAGGCATCAATGTCCAGCAGTGCCAAACCTTCAGCCGGCGAGCGCAGAAAGCTGCGGCCCCGGCCTTCGCCTTCCTCTCTGCTATAGCCCACATCGATGATGATAGTACGTTGGTCGTTGCGGATGACCCAGATGAAATAATCCATGGCGATAGGCGCATCATGGGGGTCGCCGTGCACGAACATGGCACCACGCACGCCCACGCGGTCACCGTATTTGATAGCGTAGATTTCGTAGGGGGCTTTGATCATGGCTATTCCTCTCCTAGCTGAACTGAAATTAGTGTAGCATCGTACGGTAGCAGGGGGAGCTAAATGCGATACATAATTTACGGTGCCGGCGGCATCGGCGGGGTTATAGGGGCGCAGCTATTTCAGGGTGGCGTGGACGTGCTGTTGGTGGCGCGCGGGGCCCATTTGCAGGCTATCCAGGATAAAGGCCTGCATTACGAGACGCCCCATCAAACCGTTAGCCTGCCGATCGCGGCGGTAGGTCATCCGCGAGAAATCGGCTTTCGCACCGACGATGTGGTTATTCTGACCATGAAATCCCAGCATACCCAAGGGGCGTTGGATGATCTGCGGGCCGCCGCGGGTGATAAAATCGCCGTATTTTGCTGTCAGAATGGCGTCGCGAACGAGCGCATGGCCCTGCGCCGGTTTGCAAATGTGTATGCCATGATGGTCTATCTGCCGGCCATGGCGCTGGAACCGGGCATGGTTCAGACCCATGCCGCCCGGCTGACCGGTGTTCTGGACGCCAGTATCTATCCCGCGGCCAGCAATGATCTGGTGGCCGAGGTGACCGGGACCCTGGAAGACGTCAATTTTTCTGCCCGCCCCAATCCGACGGTCATGCGTTTCAAATACAGCAAGTTGATCGTGAATCTAAACAATGCCTTGGCCGCTGTGTCTCCGCCAGGGGATGAAGCCGCGGAAATACGTGCCTTGATGCGGGCCGAGGCAGAGGCCTGTCTCAGGGCCGCCGACATCGATTGCGCCAGCCAGGCGGAAGAGAAAGCGCGCCGGGGCGATCTGATGAAATCGGCGCCGGTGTCGGGCCAGGACCGGGGCGGCGGCTCCTCGTGGCAGAGCATCGTGCGCGGCACGGGCAATATAGAGGCTGATTTTCTGAACGGCGAAATCGTCCTGCTGGGCCGCCTGCACGGCATCCCGACCCCCGCTAACCTTGTCCTGCAGCGCCAGGCCAACGCCCTGGCGGCGCGAAAAGGCAAACCGCATAGTATTCCCCTGGCGGACTTGCAGCGGATGGTCGAACAGGCTAGCTAGTCTCCAGAGCTAAATACCGGCGGTCGTTTTTCCATGAAGGCGCGCATGCCTTCCCGTGCATCTCCCGAGAGGATCAGCGCCGCCTGGTTTTCATGTTCATAGTCCAGCACTTCATCCAGAGAGGCCTGGGTGGCAAAATAGACGCCACGTTTTATGGCCGCTAAGGCTTGTGGTGGACCGCTGGCCAGGCGTTGGGCGAAGGCTTGAACTTGATCCGCAAAACTGTCCATGGGGAACAATTGGTTCAAGAGCCCCAGGCGCAGGGCGTCCTCGGCGCCAATGCGGTCGCCGGTCATCATCAGTTCCATGGCCTTGGCCGCGCCAACCAACCGGGTCAGGGACTGGAAACCGCCCCAATCTGGGATCAATCCGATCTTCACGAAACTTTCCGAGAACAGGGATTTCTCACAGCCCAGACGCATATCGCAGGCCAAGGCCATATTCATGCCGCCGCCCGCCGCCGGGCCATTGACCGCCGCGATTACGGGTTGCGGCAGGGCGCGCAGCAGCCGCACCACTTTTTCCGCCGTCTCTAAAGTGGCTTCCAGTGCGCTGGTGTCGCGTTCCGCCTGCCATTTCGTCATGGCCGCGATATCGCCGCCGGCGCAGAACGCCGTGCCCGCTCCGGTGATGACAATGCAACGCACGTTGGCATCGCTGGCATAGCCCGCCAACCCCTGCAGCAATATCTGACGCATATCGCCGGCCAGGGCATTCATCGCCTCCGGCCGGTTCAGGGTGACCGTGGCCACATGCCCGGTAACGTCGAATAGAATTTGCGGCGCGCTCATGAGTGTCTCCGGCTCTGTCTTGTCTGCTTTACACTAGCAGGAGATCGCAACGGACTGCCACCCCGGCGCTGGCTCGACGCTACCTTTGTCTTGCAGCGCCGGAAGCATCGGGCCATCATGGCGGTGCAAACAGATAAATAAGGGGAAAGCTGATGTATGATTTGATCATTAGGAATGCCCGGATTGCCGATGGCCTTGGTAATCCGCTGACCGCGGGCGATCTGGCGGTAAAGGACGGCCGGGTCGCCGCCGTGGGTGCGGTCACGGGCGAGGCGAAGGAGACGCTGGATGCGGAGGGTAAGGTGCTGGCGCCCGGCGTGATCGATCTGCACACCCATTACGATGCGCAACTCACCTGGGACCAGACGGCATCGCCTGCCGGGGCCCTTGGGGTGACCACGGTGGTGGTGGGCAATTGCGGCTTTGGCATCGCACCGGCGCCGGCGGCTCAACGGGACGCCATTCTCGCCAATCTGGCCGAGGTCGAGGGCATGTCTTTAAAGTCCCTGATGGCCGGCGTTGATACCAGTTACGAAAGCTTCGGGGAATATATGGACCTGTTGAAGCGCAAGGGCGTTTATCCCAATGTGGCGGTGCTGGCCTCGCATACGGTGTTTCGCACGGCGGTGATGGGCGATGAGGGCTCGACCCGGGAATCCACGCCAGAGGAGCTGGCCCAGATGCTGGATCTGTTCCGCGGGGCGATGGCAGCGGGCGCGGTGGGCCTCGGTTCCTCGACCAACGAGAACCACCGTGGTGCGGGCGGCATACCCATTGCCTCGCGCCTGGCGAACGATGATGAATTCCGCGCTTTCGTCGCAGTGATGGCTGAGTTCGACCATGGCGTCTTCATGGCCACATTTGGCGAGAACCATGCCATTCCGTTCCTGGAGGAACTGACTAAAATCAGCGGCCGGCCGGGCTGTTACGCACCCATGTTCTATTATTCCCATCAGCCGGAGCGGGCCAGAAATATCATGAGAGAGGCCGAGGCGGCGCGGGCCCGCGGCCTGCCGGTGTACACCCAGGGTTCGTGCCAGCCGCTTAGCCTGAGCTTTACCCTCGACAAGGCCTATATCTTGAAGGCCATGGAGCACTGGCCGGCGACCGAGGATCACGATGAATTGCGGCAAATTTTTACCGATCCTGAATTCCGTGACGCGTTCCGCAAGACCCTGACCTCAAACAACAGCCAGTATGTCTTCAAGGGCCGCTGGGATTGGGTGCCTATCGTTATTGCCGGATTGGAGAAGAACAAGGATCTGGAAGGGCGCACCGTGGCCGAGGTCGCGGCTGAGCGCGGGCTGGATCCGCTAGATTTTTTCCTGGATCTCAGCCTGGAAGAGGATTTTGCCACCAAATACGCCTTCTTCATATTGAACATGGAAGAAGACGGCGTTGCCGAACTGTTGGTCAACGACGGCACCCTAATCAGCCTGTCGGACGCAGGCGCCCATAATTCCCTGCTCTGCGATGCCGGTTATGCCATGTATTTGTTTGGCCATTGGGTGCGCGAACGCGGCCTGTTCGATCTGCCGTTGGCGATCCGCAAGGTCACCTCCGACCCGGCTGATGTTTATGGCATCATCGACCGGGGCCGGCTGACCCCGGGCGCCTGGGCGGATATGATCCTGTTCGACCCCGAGACCATTTCCATCACCAAGATGGAGCGTCATTTTGATCTGCCGGCGGACGGTGAACGCTTGCTGCGCCGCGCCCCAGGTCTTCTGGGCACCTGGGTTAACGGTGTGCGAGTATTCGATGGCGAGGATTACCTGAAAGTCCCAGCACCGGGCCAGGTCTTGACAAAATTTGCCAGCGCGCAGCCGACCCTGGGCATGGGTGACACCCGCGTCGCCGCCGAATAGGTTTTTGAAAAGGACCGTTTCGTAATGAGCATCGGCCGATGGGGTGTTTGGTTTTCGCCCAATGCGATACCTATACAAGATCTGGCCCGTCTGGCGGAGGAGGTAGAGGGGCACGGTTACGACATTCTCTGGTACCCGGAGGCCATGGCCTATGAAGCCATGTCATTGGGCAGCTATCTTCTGGGCCGTACCCGTAAATTGATGCTGGCCAGTGGCATCGCTAATATTTACGCCCGGGATGCCGCCGCCGCGATGCAAGGGCATAATACCTTAAATGCCCTTTACGGCGGGCGCTTTATCCTTGGCCTCGGTGTGTCTCACATACCCATCGTCGAAGGTGCGCGGGGCCACAACTACGGCAAGCCGCTCAGTGCCATGCGGACTTATCTGGAGGGCATGTATGCCGCGCCGGTGCAAGTGAAGGCACCGAAACGGCAGGTGGTTCTGGCCGCTCTAGGGCCGAAAATGCTGGCCCTGTCGGCGGAGCTGGCCGACGGCGCCCTGCCTTATAACGTGACACCGGAGCATACGGCGCGGGCTCGCGGGATCATGGGGCCGGGCAAGGCGATTTATGTGGAACAGAAAATCTGCCTGACCCAGGATGCCGCTACCGCCCGCCGCGTGGCGGGGGAACAGTTGGCACGCTATATGGTGCTGCCAAACTACCGCAATTGCTGGCTTAACCTTGGTTTTAACGAGGACGATCTTTCGGGTCGGGGCAGTGACCGCTTTCTCGACGCTATGGTCGCCTGGGGCACGGAAGATACGATCCGGGATCGCCTGCAGGCGCATTTTGACGCCGGTGCTGATCATGTGGCAATTCAGCCCTTTGACCCCGCCGGGGGGCCTTCGCCGGACTGGAACGCCCTGGCCGCCTTCGCGCCCGGCACGTAAACTACCGTAATTTCATAATCCGACTTTTCGAGGAGATAGACCATGTCAATTGTACAAGTCGTTGCCGTCATCACCGCCAAGCCAGGTCAGCGTGATGCGCTTCTGGAACTCGCCCGCGGCAATCTCGCCGCGGTCCATGCCGAGGACGGCTGCATTGAATACGAGCCCTCCGTCGATGCGGAAGGCTGGGGAGGCTTTCAGACCCCGTACGGACCAGATACCTTTGTCTTCCTCGAAAAATGGGAAAGCGCCGATCACCTCAAAGCCCATGCCGCTGCACCCCATATGCAGGCTTATGGTGAGAAGGCCAAGGATATGATCGCTAGCCGGGTTATTCACATCCTCTCGGCGGCTTGATAAAGGACCGTGCAATGTCCGTGCCGTCAGCGTTCACGCCACGGGATTGGAGCAGCCATCCGCCGCAGATCTATCCCGAGTATAAATCGACCCCGTTGCGGGGACCTACCAAGCCCCTGGTGGTACTGCCCCAGACCCTGTCCGAGTTGACGGGGCCGGTCTATGGCCAGGATGCCGTTGGCCCCCTGGATCATGATTTGACCAAGTTGGCCGCCAAGAATGGTGAGCCGAATGGGGAGCGGATCATCGTATCCGGCGTGGTTAGCGACGAGGATGGCCGGGCCGTGCCCAATACCCTGCTGGAAGTTTGGCAACCCAACGCGGCGGGACGCTATATTCACACCGACGATCAACATGACGCGCCCATCGATCCAAATTTCATGGGCGCGGGGCGTTGTGTTACGGATGGGGCCGGATGCTACCGCTTTATCACTATCAAGCCGGGGGCCTATCCCTGGGGCAATCATTACAACGCCTGGCGCCCCAACCACATCCACTTCTCCTTGTTTGGGCCCTCTATTATGACCCGGCTAGTGACGCAGATGTATTTCCCTGGCGATCCCCTGCTGGAGCTGGACCCCATCTTCAACGGCGTCCCCGCCGCCTCGCGCCAGTTGCTGGTTTCGAAACTATCGATCAAATTATCTGAAGCGGAATGGGCTCTGGGCTATGAATTTAATATTATTTTGCGCGGCCGCAAATCCACACCGATGGAGAACTAGGGCATGACCGCGAAAGAAAATCTGAAACAGACGCCATCACAAACCGTCGGGCCGTATTTCTCCTATGGTCTGACGCCGGAACAATATGGCTATAACTACAAGCAAGTGGCCGACAATAATTTGGCTGAAGCGGACGGCGGCGGCGAGCGGATTACTATTCGGGGGCAGGTATTCGACGGCAATGGCGAGACGGTGCGCGATGCCGTATTGGAGTTATGGCAGGCCGACAGCCAGGGCCGCTATGCCCATCCGGCCGATCTGCGCGGTTCCAATACTGGCTTGGCCAAGGGATTTGGGGGTTTTGGCCGGGTTGGCACGGGGACCTTGCCGGGACATTATTTTGAGTTACACACCATCAAGCCGGGCCCGATTGGCGATGGTCAGGCCCCCCATATCACGGTCGTCGTTTTCATGCGCGGCCTGTTGAACCACGCCTATACCCGGATCTATTTTTCCGACGAGGCGGTGGCTAACGAAGGCGATCCCGCGCTGGCCCTGGTTAATCGTTCGCGCTGGGATACCTTGATTGCCCGGCGCCAGGACAGCGGCAGCGTCGTCGTCTATCAGTTCGATATCCACATGCAGGGCGACCAGGAAACCGTATTTTTTGACGCCTAATGCTCAAAGCCGGCCGGTGACATGATACTGGATGCCTATCTTCAGGACCCCGGAACCGACGCCTTGATCTCCGACGCCGCCCTGGCCGCGGCGATGTTGGAGGTGGAGGTCGCCTTGGCACGGGTGCAGGCGCGGGCCGGTATTATACCGGCCCATGTGGGCGCCGGTATCGAAGCGGCCGCCGCAGGCCTGGTGGTGGATCTTCCGGCCTTGATCCAGGGGACGGTCCACGATGGTGTCCCCGTAATTGCGCTATTGGCGCAATTGCGGGCGGCGGTGGGCGGCGATTATGGCAGTTATGCTCACTGGGGCGCCACGTCGCAAGATATCGTCGATACGGCGATGGTCTTGATGTTGCGCCGGGTCACGGCGTTGTTTTCGGCCCGGCTGGATGAATTGATGGGTACCTGGGCGGCCTTGGCGGGGCAGCATCGCGGCACGGTCATGGCGGCGCGCACCCGCAGCCAGCAGGCCGTGCCAATCACCTTTGGCCTAAAGGTGGCGGGCTGGATCGCGCCGCTGCTGCGCCATCGCCAACGTCTGGCGGCGCTATCCGCCACCAGCTTTGTCCTGCAATTTGGCGGTGCGGGCGGAACACTGGCGGCATTGGGCGGGCAGGGTCATGCCGTGGCCCAGGACCTGGCGGCGGAACTCGAGCTGACCCTGCCGCCCCTGCCATGGCATACCCAGCGCGACGGCATTATCGATTTTGCCAACTGGCTGGCCATGCTTAGCGGCAGTCTGGGCAAGGCGGCCGGTGATGTTCTGCTGCTGGCGCAAACGGAGATTGGCGAGCTGCAGATCAGCGGTGCGGGCGGCTCCTCCGCCATGCCGCAAAAGGCAAACCCAGTTCTGGCCGAGGCGCTGGTCGCCCTGGCGCGCCATAACGCCGGCCTAATCGGCAACCTGCATCAGGCCGCCCCGCACCTGGCGGAGCGGGATGGCGCGGCCTGGACCCTTGAATGGCTGACCCTGCCGCAGATGGTGCGGACAACTGGAGCCAGCCTGCAACACAGCCTGCACATGGCCGCCCACCTGCAGGTTAATAACGCTCGTATGGGGGGTAACGTCGCCGCCGCCAATGGCTTGCTGCTGGCCGAGGCGGCGGTCTATGCCCTAGCTGAGCATATGCCGAAAGCCACGGCCCAGGGTCTTGTCAAAGACGCTTGCTTGGATGCCGCCGCTGGCCAGGATATTTTCACAATCCTCGCGCAGCGGACAGAGGCGCCGATTGATTGGCTGGCGCTGCGCGATCCCGCCAACTATCTTGGCGCGACCGGGCAATTTATCGATGCGGTCTTGGGCGCGGTTCCGCCCAAGGCTACAGGATAAATCCACCACGTTATGAAGGAAATGCGCCCATGCATTACGACGCAATTGTGAACGACCATGGCCTAAAACATGACCCGTTCAAGGCGCTGATCGCGCCCCGACCTATCGGCTGGATCGCCTCGGTGA
The DNA here is from genome assembly GCA_963577885.1 of Alphaproteobacteria bacterium. GTDB lineage: Bacteria > Pseudomonadota > Alphaproteobacteria. The sequence continues at coordinate 8,314 of CAUZBE010000004.1, read as the reverse complement.
GTAGGAGCGGCATTTGCAATCTGGCGCCGTACAGTTTTTTTAACGCGGTCAGCGACCGGCCACACTATGTGATGTTTTCGTCGAAAAACCTCAAAGACAGCGTGCGTAATATTCAGGAAACCGGCGAGTTCACCTGTTCCATGTCGACCTGGGATACCCGTGACGCGATGAGCATAACCTCCGCCCCGGTGCCCCCTGGGGTGGATGAATTTTCGCTATCCAGCCTAACCGCAACCGCTTCCAAGTTCGTCAAGCCGCCACGGGTCAAGGAAAGTCCGGCGGCCTTTGAATGCCGTTATTGGCGGACCATTGAATTACCTGATGTCGCGCCAGACTCCGATCAAGGACATTTCATGGTGATCGGCCAGGTCGTCGGCATTTACATCGATGATGCCTATGTCTCGAATGGTATGATCGATACCGGCGCCATGCGTCCTCTGGCGCGCCTGGGTTATATGGATTATGCCGTGGTGACGCCGGAAACTATGATGACCATCAATCGGCCCGAAATGACCGAGGCTGGCGACATTGCCGATGGCCAGCCGGAAGCCTGGGACGGTGCGTTTAGATAAACCGTGGATCAAAATCAAGGGAGGCTACTGGCCATGCGTATCGGATATCTTTTACCAACCCGGGAACGGGTCATGCGGGGCCAACCCAAAACCGGCCCATTACTGGAACTGGCTGACCAGGCCGAAGACCTGGGCTTCGATTCCGTCTGGGTCGGCGATTCCCTGCTGGCCCGGCCCCGGCATGAACCATTGACCCTGCTGGCGGCCATCGCTGGGCGGACGCGGCGGGTTGAACTAGGCACGGCGGTCCTGTTGCCCGCGTTGCGCAACCCGGTTGTTCTGGCCCATCAGGTCGCGACCCTGGATCAGATTAGCGAAGGCCGGGTTATCCTCGGTGTTGGCATCGCCACCGATGTGCCTAACATCCGGGCCGAATTCACCGCCGCCGGCGTGCCGTTCGAAAAACGGGTCGGCCGCATGATGGAGGGCTTGCGCCTGTGCAAGGCGTTATGGAGTGGCGAGCCGGTGGATTGGGACGGCCGTTGGCAGGTGGAGCAGGGCGTTTTGGGGCCGATCCCCTATCGTCGGGGCGGTCCGCCAATCTGGGGCGGCGGTTCGGCGCCTGCCAGTCTGGTACGTGCTGGCCGACACTTTGACGGCTGGTTCCCCACCGGTCCTGCTGCGGTGGGTTGGGGGGAGCAATGGCGCAGCGTACGGGATGCCGCCCGCGAGGCCGGCCGAAACGCCGAGGATGTGGTTGGTGCGCTGTATCTGACAATGGTGATTGACGATGACGCGGATAAAGCCCAACAGCAGATCAATGCCTATCTGGAGGAATATTACGGCGTTTCGGCCAAAATTTTGACCAAACGGCAGGCCTGCTACGCCGGCTCGGCGGCGGGCGCGGCCGAATGGCTGCAGGGTTATGCGGACGCTGGTGCCACACACCTAGTTCTGCGCTTTGCCGGCGACCACAAAAAACACATCGACGCAATTGCCAAAATTCGCAGTAACTTGGGCTGGTAGCCGTCCCACCCGCTGTTAAAGTGCTATTCCGCGGCGGCTGATTTCTGGTCCTGCCAGGCATCCAGCTTGTCGCAGGCGCCGTTGGTGCCCGGATCCATGGCGGCATCGTGGCCGGGTCGTTTGGCGGTCAATTCCACCACATAGCCGTTGGGGTCGCAGAAGTAGATAGAATTGATGAATTGGTGATCCGATATCCCCCGGACCTCCATGCCGGCTTGCGTGCCCTTTTCAAACATTGCCAGCAACGTATCCATTTCCACTTCCAAGGCGATATGCAGATCAAAATCATGCTGATCCTTGAATTCAAAGGGCATGTCCGACACCTCAAAAAATGCCAAGAATGAACCATCGTCCAGGCGAAAGAAGGTGTGCAGGGCGCTGGCGTCGCGGCCCGTCTTGGTCTTGCCAATCTCCAAGGTGCTGGCCAGGGGCATGCCGAGAAAGTCCTCGTAGAACTGCCTGGTTTCCTCGGAATCCCGGCACCTGTACGCGTCATGGTGCTAGCCTTTGATCATGTCGTTTGCCTCTACTGGGCGCTAAATTGCTCAAATGTGCCTTACTGTTTGCCCTCTATCTCGACGGCAATCAAGTGGGGGCCTAGGGTGGCGAAGGCCGCCCTAACGGCGGCGGCCAGATCTTGCGGCTGGCTGATAATGCTGCCTGGAACGCCCATGCCCTTGGCTATGGCGACAAAATCCAGGGCTGGGGCGTCCAGGTTCATTTGCGGGTAATCCTGGTTCGAATTAGCGTCGAAGTTCTTGCGGTAGGTGTCCAGATTATGCTTCAGAATACGGTATTCCCGGTTCACCAGAATGACAAAGACGATGTCCAGATCATGGTGCGCCGCCGACCACAGGGCTTGGATCGAATACATGGCCGAACCATCCCCCGAAATTGCCAGTAGCGGGCGGTCTGGATGGGCCACCTTGGCTCCGATGGCGCCGGCCAGGCCCTGGCCGATGCCGCCGCCACGGCCGGAATAATAGTCTCCCGGCGCCGCGAAATTAAAGGCGCGGGCCAGATCCAGGCCGGCGGTAATCGCTTCCTCGACGACCACAGCGCTGTCCGGGGTGCCGGCGCTGATTTCGGCCATGACCCGGGGCATGGACATGGGCGCGCGGTCCCAGGCGCGCTGACTGCGGGCCTGATAGGCGGCCCCCGCCTCTGCGCTAAGATCGGCCAGAGCCCCATTGCGCGTCTTGGCGGCGCTCTGATAGGCCGCAGGGGCGGCGGCCAGGCCGTCACCCAGCGCCCGTAAAGTACTGGGCAAATCGCCAACCAAACCGGTAGTCAGGGGGTAGTTATAGGCTAGGCGGACTGCAGTTTGTTCTATCTGTACGACCGCGGCGCCCGCCGGGAACGGCGCGCCGGGGGAAAACCAGACCTCCTCGAAAAATGGGCCTCCGATCAACATGACCAGATCGGCACCATCCAGGGACCGCGCGATCGCTGCGGCGTCCACGGGCAGGATGGCGCGGGCGTTGGGGTGGCGGTTGGGGAAGGCGGCGTGATGGCGAATGGCCTCGAACCAGACGCCGGCGCCCATGGTCTCGGCCAGGGTAATCAGTTCGTTATGGGCGCCGGCGCGGGCCACATCGTCGCTGACCACAATTGCGGGGTTTTTCGCCGCCTGTAGCAGATCGACCATGGCCGCGATGCCGACCGGGTCGGGTTGGGGATTGGCAAAAATTTGCGTCGAAGCGGCGGCGTGCAGGTCGGTCTCCTGCTCCATGACATTGATGGGCAGGGCCACGAAGACCGGACCGGCGGGGGCGTCATTGGCGATCTTGAAGGCGCGCTGCATGATCGCGGCCATTTCATCGGCGCGTTCCACTTGCACGCTCCATTTCGTCACCGGCGCTGCCATGGCGACCAGGTTGTGACTCAAGACCGGTTCGCGCAGACGCAGGCGGGTGTCCTGTTGCCCGGCGGTCACGACCATGGGCGAATTCGCCTTCAAGGCGCCATAGATCATGCCAATGCCGTTGCCCAGGCCCGGCGCCACATGTAGATTGACCACCGGGGTCTTGCCGCTGGCCTGGGCGTAAAAGCTGGCCGCCCCCACGGCTATGCCTTCGTGCAAGGCAACCACATATTCCACTTGGGGATAACTTTGCAGGCTATCCAGTAGCGGGCTTTCCGTGGTGCCCGGATTGCCGAAAATACGATCGACCCCGTGGGCCACCAAACTATCCATAAAAACCTGACGTCCGCGCATGTCTTCCTCCTAATTAAGGCTTAGTCTTGAACTTCTCTTCTACGGCTACCCTACACGATGCGGGTGTCGTGGCGGCCCCAATAGCGGTCCTTGATAAGGCGCTTGTAGAGCTTACCATTTTCGTGGCGGGGCAATTGCGCCTCGAAATCCACGCTGCGGGGGCTTTTGATGGACGAGAGATGCTGGCGGCAGTAGGCGAGGATCTCCGCCTCCAGATCTGGCCCTGCCTGGGCCGGGTCAATGGGCTGCACGACCGCCTTGACGGCTTCGCCGAATTCGGGGTCCGGAACGCCGACCACGGCGACGTCCAATATTTTTGGGTGGCTGACCAGTAGGTTTTCTATTTCCTGGGGGTAGATGTTGACGCCGCCCGAGATGATCATGAAGGATTTGCGGTCGGTCAGATAAAGAAACCCTTCCGCGTCCAGATAGCCCACATCGCCCAGGGTGGACCAGCCATGGTCGTTGCGGGCCTCGGCCGTGCGTTCCGGGTCGTTGTGATAGGTGAATTCCGGTCCGTCGGCGAAATAGATGGTCCCTGGGCTACCCGCCGATTGCTCGACCCCATCATCATCGACGATATGCAAGGTTCCAATCAGGGCCCGGCCAACGGAGCCGCGATGGCCTAGCCAATCTTCGGAATTGATGGCGCAAAAACCATTGCCCTCGGTACCGGCGTAATATTCAAACAAAACTGGGCCCCACCAGTCGATCATCTGTTGTTTGACCTCTACCGGACAGGGCGCCGCTGCGTGGATGGCGACGCGCAGACTGGACAGATCGTATGTGCCGCGCGCATGGGGCGGTAGTTTCAGCATGCGCACGAACATGGTCGGCACCCATTGGCTGTGGCTGACCTTGTGCCGCTCGATCAAGGCCAGGGCGCCCTCGGGATCAAACCGTTCCATCACGATACTGGTTGCGCCCTTGCGCAAGACACCCATGTTGAAGCGCAAGGGGGCAGAATGGTACAGCGGCGCCGGCGAGAGATATATCGATGTATCCGTGATGTCATAGAGGGTGCCCAACAGATCAATCGGGCTTCTCGGCGTGCCCAGGGGTTCGCCGGTGATGGGCAGCTTGACGCCTTTCGGCCGGCCCGTGGTGCCCGATGAATACAACATATCGGAGCCTTCGAATTCATCGCCGATGGGCCCATCCGCTTGGGCGGCGATTGCCTCATCATATGAATGATAGCCCTCGATCGCGGCGCCTACCATTAGGCGGGCCTCGACACCGGGCATCAGGCCGGCCAGGTCCATCGCTACCTCAGCCTTGGCCTGGGACGTGATGAAGACCTTTGCACCGCAATCGCTGACTATATAGGCCACTTCCTCAGCCGTCAGGTAAGACGAGATGCAGGTGTAATACAGCCCCGCCCGGTGCGCGGCCCAGCAAATCTGCAAATAATCGGCGTTGTTTTCCATATAGATGGCGATGTTGCCGCCAAGGCCCAGGCCCAGGTCGCGAAACAAATGCGCACCCCGATTGGAGGCTTCGTTCAATTCACGATAGGTCACCACCTGGCCGCTGTTGGCCATGATATAGGCGGCCCTGTCCGGCGTTTCGGCTGCGTAAATTCCTGGGTGCATGGATCATTCCCTGACCGATAGCGGCGTTTCTAGCGCTCAATTTAGCACACCAGCGTGAATTTGCAGACCAGGATCAGATAGCCGTAGGGGCAATATTCGGCTATTTTAATGCGCTGCGACGATATAGGGGGGAATATTGATGGATGGCCGTTGGTTCGAGGATTTCAAGGTAGGTGACCAGATCATATCGCCCGGCAAGACATTGACCGAGGCGGAGATTATCGACTGGGCCTTCCACTTTGACCCGCAACCTTTTCACATGGACAAGGTCGCGGCGGAGGGGCACATGTATGGCGGCCTGATCGCGTCGGGCTGGATGCTGGGAACCTATAGTTTCCGTCTGTTTATGATGACCAACCCCTGGTCTCCCGAGGCATCGCTGGGCTCCCCCGGCCTTGAAGAGCTGCGCTGGGCCCGCCCTGTTCGCCCTGGTGATACCATTCATGTGGCTGTAACCATCGCGGATGCCCGCATCTCGCGCAGAAAGCCTGATCGTGGCGTGGTTGGATTTGATTGGCAGGTGCGCGATCAGAATGACGAGACGGCGATGACCATGCGTTCCATACAGCTGCTAAGGCGCCGCGCCTCAGAAAAATAAGCCGTGCCGGGTCTGGCGGGGCCGCGGATCTATATGTTCTTATCCGGCAAAAACTTGTTCACCTTTAAATCCCGAAGGACGGCTGACTAGGCGCGGACGACGCCGAGGAAACTGCCGACGACGCGGTCGGACGATGTAGGTTCGGCTGTCGTGCCCAGGACGCATACGGCGGTGTAAACCCGTTTGTCAGAAATGAAAACCCGGATCGGGATCATCCGGGCGTTCCAGGCATTGGTCCATTGCAGCATCTTTGGCATCTGATCCTCTGAAAAACTCAGATCGGCCGTGGCAGCGATGGTGATGGTTTGGGATACGGCGTTACCCGCCTTATCCCGGACAACGACAGCCGTGTCGATCACGCTGAGCATGCGTGGGTTGCCCTGTTTTGCGTCCGCCCCGATGGGAATGTGCAGGCGCAAATTTTCAGGATCGTCATTGACCAGTTCGAGAGAGGGTTCAAGCTGCAATGTCTTCTTCAGAAATTTGGCGACGAATATTTCAATATCCGTGCCCGAATTGGTGACCTTGATTGACGCGAACCCCTTTGGCGCCGCGCCACCGTCGCCTTTCGCCTGGGAATTTTGTGCTACGGCGAGCAGAGCAAAAACTCCGACCATCAACCTAGCGGCCCAGCCCATAATACCATGCGCCATAATCACCCTCCAGAAAAACCAGCCGTTCCAAAGTGGTGTAGGGGTCAAAAACCTTAAATCGTCTCCATATACCGGCCCCTAACCTGACCAGACTTCGTTCAGACGGGCCGGTGGCTATTGCACGCCGTAGGCCAGCATGGCGTCGGCGACCTTGACGAAACCGGCAATGTTCGCGCCCGCCAGATAATCGCAGTGGCCATCTTTCCCCTTGCCTTCGCCATATCGAAAGCAGCTCTGGTGGATGCGTTGCATGGTCTCTAGCAACAGTTTCTGCAACTCCTCCTCGCTCCACGAAATGCGGACGGAATTCTGGCTCATCTCCATACCCGAGACGGCGACCCCGCCGGCGTTCGCCGCCTTGGACGGCCCATACAGGATGCCAGCCTCTTGAAAGACGTTGATGCCGGCCACCACGGTCGGCATGTTGGCTCCCTCGGAAATCCCCTTGCAGCCATTCTTGACCAGCAGTCTGGCTTCGTCCTCGTCAATCTCATTTTGCGTGGCGCAGGGTATGGCATAATCGCAGGCCACGCCCCAGGGCCGCCCCTCATGAAACGTGGCGCTGGGGAATTCCTCCAAATACTCGGAAATTCGTCCCCGGCGGACATTTTTCAGTTGCATGATCCATTCCAGCTTTTCCGTGTTAATGCCGGCGGGATCATGAATGTAGCCGGAGGAATCCGACATGGTCAGCACCTTCGCGCCCAGTTGGGTGCACTTTTCCGCCGCGAACGTGGCGACGTTGCCGGACCCTGAAATGGCCACCGTAGCGCCATCGAGAGAGCCGTTGATTTGGTCCAGCATGCATTGCAGGAAATAGACCGCGCCATAACCCGTCGCCTCGGCGCGGATTAAAGAGCCGCCGAATTCCAACCCCTTGCCGGTCAGAATGCCTTCGAATTTGTTGGTCAGGCGCTTATACTGTCCAAACATGTAGCCGATCTCGCGGGCGCCGACGCCGATGTCGCCCGCCGGAACGTCGATATTAGGGCCGATGTGGCGGCATAGCTCGGTCATGAAGGATTGGCAGAAGCGCATCACTTCATTATTGCTTTTGCCCTTGGGGTTGAAATTTGCGCCGCCCTTGCCGCCGCCCATGGGCAGACCGGTCAGCGAATTCTTAAACTGCTGTTCAAAGCCCAGAAACTTCAAGACACTTTGATTGACCGAGGGGTGAAAGCGGCAGCCGCCTTTGTAGGGCCCGATGGAATTGTTGAACTGCACCCGCCAGCCCCGGTTGACCCGGATGTTGCCGTCGTCATCTTCCCAACAGACGCGAAAGCTGACAATCCGGTCCGGCTCGGTCATGCGTTCTAGTATCTGCATCTCGTGATAGACCGGTTTATCCTCAATATAGGGTAAAATGGTGGCGGCAACCTCGTGTACCGCCTGATGGAATTCCGGCTCGCCGGGATTGCGCTTTTTAATGCCCGACATGAACTGTTCAAGGGTTGCTATTTCCGTCATCTGATGCCGTCCCAAAAATTAATATTCTATCGCAGGAAAAACGACCGCGCGTATGCTAAGACTTTTGCCATACCGGTGTGCGCGGCTAATTTCAATTGCCGCAGTGTGCCACAAATTTGCCTATGCAAATGTTAAATTTGGCCGCAGGGCCCCGCTTGGGTGGTATCGGAAAGGTGGTCGGGGCGGCGTTCCCAGAGGCAATAGCCACCATGATGCGACGTTCTTATGCAGGAAGTGGTGGAACGGCA
>CAUZBE010000003.1:0-29793 GCA_963577885.1 Alphaproteobacteria bacterium | reverse complement strand
CGATCTCGATCATGTCGCCGCCCAGACGGGCCCAGGGTAACGCCATACTCTATACTTTTTTCTATGGCGGCATGGGTGTGGTTCCCGGCCTAATTGGGTGGAGCGCGGATAGTGCCGGGACCGCCGCCGCGCCGATCTATCTTTCCGCCACCATTCTGACCCTGACGGTGCCCCTCTACTTGGGCCTGAACGCCTTGGCGCAGCGCTGGCGTGCCTAGCTGAGTGCTCTAAACCGCGTCGGGACCTTTATCAAAGGGCGCGATATCCCGGTCGTCTGTCAACAGATGGATCAGGGCGGCGCCGGTGTGTGCCAGGGCGCCGCGCAGGGCGTCGGCAAAATCCTCGCTCCGATGCACCGCCCAGGCGGCACAACCGTAGGCCCGCGCCACGTCGGTGAAGTTGGGGCTGGACAAGCGGGTGCCATAGATATGATCCGTCCCAAAGCGCTGACGTTGCCCCTCCAGAATAGAGCCGTGCACCCCATTGTCGCAAACCACCACCACCAGATCGATGTTCTGTTCCACTGCCGTGACCAGTTCCTGGCCGGTCATCATAAAACCGCCGTCTCCGACAAAGGCAATGGCCGTGCTATGGGGCCGGGCCAGGCGGGCGCCGATGGCGCCGGGCACGCCGTAGCCCATGGCGCCCGAAATCGGTCCAGCCTGGCTATGGGTCTGGCGGAAACGGTAAAAGCGATGGATCCATCGGGCAAAGCTACCGCCATCGGTCAGGATCACGGTATCGGCCGGCACTTGGCGCTGCACTTCCGCCGCGATTAGAGATAGATCTACCGCGCCATGCACCGTTACGGAGCCGGGCTCAGTGCTGTCCAGGTAGGCCCGGTGTAATTCATCGCGCCACGCGGTAATGTCCGGCAGGGTTGGTGCGGTCAACCTTCGCGCCAATTCTAGGCAGGCAGCGGCGGGGTCGGAGAGCAGGGGCAGATCAGCCTGGCATCGAGCCAGAACCTCCGCGTCGGGATAGATCTGCAACAGACTTTGATGTTGCCGGGGCAGGGCGCCGTCCTCGGCGCTGATGCCGTCCATGCGGCTGCCCACGGCAATCAATAGATCCGCGTCCTCCAGGGCCTGACGCTGATAGGGCAGGCGGTTGATCTCCAGATGGCCGGCATAGGCGCCGTGATCGTTGGGAAAGGTATCCTGGCGCCGGTAGGCCGTCATGACCGGGGCGCCAACGGCTTCGGCCAGGGCCACCAAGGCCGCGCCGGTATCTTGAATGGCGACAATCTCGCCCGATAGAAATAAGGGCCGCTTAGCGGCGGCAAGCATCCGAGCGGCCTGATCCAACGCTTCGCCATCCGGCGCCACGGCCTGCCGATGGCTGGGCCTGGGTATGGCGGGCTTACCCACCGCGCCCTCTGTTAAATCACGGGGCAAGACCACAACCACTGGCCCCGGCCGGCCGGCAACGGACAGCGCCACGGCCCGGGCTGTCACGACGGCCACCTGATCGGCGCTGTTGGGTTGTAGGACAGCCTTGGCGATTGGTGTGAACATGGCGGTTAGATCGATTTCCTGAAACGCTTCACGCCCTTGCGAGGTACTGGGTACATGGCCCACGAACATCAGCATCGGGCTGCTATCCTGCTTGGCCGTATGCACGCCGATGGCGGCGTTGGTGGCGCCGGGGCCGCGCGAGACGAACAGGGCAGCGGGTCGCCCGGTCAGCTTGCCGAAGGCCTCGGCGGCAAAGGCGCCGCCGCCCTCCTGCCGTGTGGTGATCAGGCTGATCTGGTTGCGTGTGCGGCGCAGGGCTTCCAATACGGCCAGGAAACTTTCGCCTGAGACGGTGAAGGCGGTATCGACCCCATGGGCGATCAAGGTATCGACCAGGACGTCGCCGCCCGTAACTATTTGTTCTGTTACATCATTCATGAATCGAATTTGCCTTATCGCGCGCGGTGTCACAAGGGTTCCTGTGTGGGGCTGCGGATGCTGGGGCTTTCGTGCTAGTTTGCTGCCAACAGGGAGGCATGGTGATGTCAGGTGGGATACAGCGCGAGGCAGCCGTTGGCACGGTGCAGGAAGACAACGACCGGGTTAGGGTAACCGAATACCGTTTCGCGCCGGGGGCCGAAACGATGCCCCATGTGCATCAATGGGATTATGTGGTGGTGCCGCAAACCAATGGCGATTTGCTGCTGATTGCGCCCGATGGGGTTGAGAGCCGGGCGCAATTGACCCAGGGCGTATCCTATTATCGCCAGGCCGGCGTGGAGCACAATGTCATCAACGCCGGCGGGGCGGAATTGGTGTTTATTGAGGTCGAAATCAAGGCCCATCCCATCGTGGAAAATTAGGAACCATAAATCGAGAGGCGAAGAGGGAAAATCATGAAATTTCTGGGCAACGGTATAACCATTGACTACGAGTTTTTCGGGCCGGAGGGGGCGCCGGTGGTGGTCTTGAGCCATTCCCTGGGCTCGTCCTCGATCATGTGGGCCCCGCAATTGCCGCAATTGACCAAGAAATTCAGGGTGCTGTGTTATGACACCCGCGGCCATGGCGGTACGTCGGCCCCGGAAGGAGCCTACAACCTGGATCAACTAGGCGATGATGCCTTGGCGCTGTTGGACGGCATGGACCTGCCTCGGGTGCATTGGGTTGGCCTGTCCATGGGCGGAATGATTGGCCAGAACCTGGCTTTGCGCCAGAACGGCCGCTTCAAAAGTTTGACCCTATGCGTCGCAAATTCCCCAATCCGCTTGGCCGATTTGGGACGACCGTATCGCCACCGCCACGTCGGGGGGCATGGCCCCCTTGGCGAATGGCACCATGGAGCGCTGGTTCACGGCGCCCTATCTGGCCGGCAAACCATCATCGGTGGACTCGATCCGGGAACAATTTCTGGCGACCCCGCCGGCGGGCTTTATCGGCTGTTGCCACGCCCTGAAACAGCTGGATTATCTCGACCAGCTGCACAGCATCGATCTGCCGACCATGATCATCGTCGGTGCCGAGGATACCGGCACCCCCGTGGCCGCATCCGAGGCCATGCACGAGCGCATCGCCCACTCGCGAATGGCGGTGCTACCCCAGGCGGCCCATCTGGCCAACGTCGAACAGGCGGATGGGTTTTCCAAGGCGCTGATGGATTTCTTGAACGCGCAGTAGCCCGAAACTATTTCCCGTGCGCATGTGCCAGGGTGGCGATGGCGGCGGGGAGGGCGCCTTCGCCGTAGGGGATGCCGAGGATCTGGAAGACGGCTTCGATGCTGGCCAGGGTGCCTAGGATCATGGGTTCGTTAACGTCGCCCATATGGCCGATGCGGAACGCCTTACCCTCCATTTGCCCCAGGCCGCCACCGACCGCGACGTTAAAGCGTTCGCGCAGGACACTCTGAAAGGTCTTGGCATCAAAGTCTTCGCCCATCCGTATGGTGGTGACTGATTCGGCACGCTGCTCGGGCACCAGGGCGTTGAATTCTATGGCCCCGGCCGCGGCCCAGGCCCCTACCGCCGCCCTGGTGCAGTCCCCCAGCCTCCGGTGCCGGGCAAAGGCCGCCTCCAGCCCCTCTTCCGCCAGCATATCCAGCGCCTCGCGCAGGCCGAAGATCATATGTTCGGGCGCAGTGCCAGAAAACCAACGGTAGACCTCCGGGCGCTCCATGCTGCGCGAGGCCCAGTCCCAATAACTACGCGGACTGCCGCCCTGGTTGGCGACTGCCCGGGCTTTCCCGCTGGCGGCGTTGAAGCCCAGACCAATCGGGCACATCAAGCCTTTTTGTGAGCCGCCGATAGCCACATCGACACCCCATTCATCCATGCGGAAATCCGTGCAGGCCAGCGACGCGATGACATCGGTCACCAGCAGGGCGGCGTGACCGGCCGCATCAATCGCCTTGCGCACAGCGGGCACGTCCGAGGTGATGCCGGTAGCGGTTTCCGTATGCACCATCAGCACGGCGCGGTATTCCCCGGCACTATCGGCCCGCAGCCGTTCCTCGACCTCGTCGACGTTGATGGCATGGCGCCAATCGCTGGGAATGGTGTCGATGGTGACGCCCAATTGCTTGGCCATGGCCGACCAGGCAAACGAGAACAGGCCGGTTTCGGGCACCAGCACCTTGTCGCCAGGCGAGAGGATGTTGGAGAGGGCAGCTTCCCAGGCGCCATGACCGTTCGAGGCATAGATGAAGACTTCTGATTCGGTTTTGAAGATGGGGCGGATATCGTGCAGGCATTGCCGGGCCAGGTCTATAAAATCCGGGCCGGAATATTCCCAGGCGGGCTGGTGCATGGCCCGCAAGATACGCTCCGGGATATTGGTGGGTCCCGGTGTCTGCAAAAAACTGCGTCCCCGTCGTACCGTCATGATCCTACCTGTTGTCTTTATCATGGCCCACAAGTGGCAAAGCCCGCCCCTACGATACAGGCGGGCTTGTCATCGAATACCTTTTAGCAGAGCGTTAGCGGGCTATGCTCAGCATTTCCTGTAAAACGGCAATTTTGCCTTCCGTCAGACGGCGTGGTTCGCCGTCTTCCGCCGTCGCCAGCTCTTCATTGGCTTCTTGAATGCGTTGCTCCAGGTTCGCCCGGTCCATGTCTGACACCACCACCGCTTCTTCCGCCAGTACGACCAGACGGTCTGCGGAGATTTCGGCAAAGCCGCCGGCGATATAAATCTGGTCGGGACTGTCAGCGGCTCCCTCGACCACAATGATTCCGGCGCGTAGAGCAGAAATTACGGGTGCATGACCGGGCAGAACGCCAAAATCGCCCTCCATTCCCGGCATGGCCACGGCGTCCGCTTCCACCGACATTAACAGACGGTCGGGCGATACCAATTCAAATGCAACCTTGTCAGCCATGCCGTTCGCGCCCCTCGTTACCTAAATCAGGCCGCTTCCACCGCCATCTGTTTGGCTTTTTCGATGGCTTCTTCAATGGTGCCGACCATGTAGAAGGCCTGTTCAGGCAATTCATCGTGCTGACCGGAACAGATTTCCTTGAAGCCCTTGATGGTATCTTCAACCTGAACAAACGTACCCGGCGTGCCGGTGAAAATTTCTGCCACGTGGAAAGGTTGGGAGAGGAAGCGCTGGATTTTCCGGGCGCGGGCGACGGTGATACGGTCCTCTTCCGACAATTCGTCCATGCCTAGAATGGCGATAATGTCCTGCAGCGCCTTGTACTGCTGCAGGATACGCTGGACCTCGCGGGCGGTATCATAATGTTCCTGACCCAGGACACGGGCATCCAGGATACGCGACGTTGAATCGAGAGGATCCACCGCCGGATAGATGCCCAGTTCGGCGATTTGCCGGGACAGCACCGTGGTGGCGTCCAGATGGGCGAATGAGGTCGCGGGCGCGGGATCGGTCAAATCATCGGCCGGTACGTAAATTGCCTGCACCGAGGTGATGGAGCCTTTGGTGGTGGTGGTGATCCGCTCCTGCAAGGTGCCCATGTCCGTCGCCAGGGTGGGCTGATACCCCACGGCAGAGGGAATGCGTCCCAACAGTGCCGAGACTTCAGAGCCGGCCTGGGTAAAGCGGAAAATATTATCCACGAAGAACAGCACATCGCGGCCTTCGTCGCGGAACTGTTCCGCCACGGTCAGGCCGGCCAGGCCGACCCGGAGGCGGGCGCCCGGCGGCTCGTTCATCTGGCCATACACCAGGGAGGCTTTCGAACCTTCGCCGTCCAGGTTTATAACGCCGGATTCGATCATTTCATGGTACAGATCGTTGCCTTCGCGGGTTCGTTCCCCGACACCGGCGAATACCGAATAGCCGCCATGGGCGTTGGCGATGTTGTTGATCAATTCCATGATAATCACTGTCTTGCCCACGCCGGCGCCGCCGAAAAGGCCGATCTTGCCGCCCTTCACGTACGGGGCCAGTAGGTCGACGACCTTGATCCCCGTGGCCAACATCTCGGTCTCGGTCGATTGTTCGATGAATGCTGGAGCATCTTGATGGATACCGCGGGTCATCTCGCGGCTGATGGGGCCACGCTCGTCCACCGGCTCGCCGACCACGTTCATGATCCGGCCTAGGGTCGCCGCCCCGACCGGTACGGTGATCGCCTGCCCCGTGGCAGTAACTTCCTGGCCGCGAACCAGACCCTCGGTGGTGTCCATGGCAATGGTGCGGACCGCGGATTGGCCCAGATGCTGGGCAACTTCGAGGACCAGGGTGCGGTCCTTCTGCTTGATCTCCAGGGCCGAGAGGATCGGCGGCAATTCTCCCTCAAACTGCACATCGACGACGGCGCCGATTACCTGGTGAACCCATCCCACAAGATTGCTGGTCATGCTCAAACTTCCCTTGGACTATCCGTAACGTGGTGTCATAAAACTAGTTTCCAGCAACGGAGGGCGCTACAGCGCCTCGGCACCGGATACGATTTCAATCAATTCCTTGGTGATGATGGCCTGACGCGTGCGGTTGTAGGTTAGGGTCAGGCCGTCAATCATGTCGCCAGCGTTGCGCGTGGCGCTATCCATTGAGGTCATGCGCGCGGCATGTTCCGCCGCGCCGCTTTCCAGCAAAGCCCGATAGATCTGCACCGCCATGTTGCGGGGCACGAGAACGCCCAGCAGATCATTTTCTTCCGGCTCGTATTCATAGATGGCGCCGCCTAGATCCGCTGCGTTGTCAGCCTCGCTTGCCGCCGCGGACGCCTCCGGCAATTTGACCGGGATCAGCTGCTGGTCGGTGACGATCTGGCTGATCACCGATTTGAAAGCGTTGTAGTAAACCGTGCAAACATCAAATTCGCCGTCGCTGAACATTTGCGCGATCTGTTCGGCGATGGGCCGCGCGTTGGCAAAGGAAAGCTGCCGTACCTCGCGCAGGGTGACGTATTCGACAATCAGGTCGGACAGATCCCGGCGCAGGCTTTCCTGGCCTTTGCGGCCGACGCAATACAGCTTGACCGTCTTGTCCCCATTCCGCAGTTCGATCACCCGCCGCCGTATGGCGCGAACGATATTACTGTTAAAGGCACCGCACAGGCCGCGTTCCGCCGTTACCACCACCAGCAAATGCACATCGTCCTTGCCGCTGCCGACCACCATGGGGGGGGCGGTATCCAGGCTAGGCAGATTGGACGCGACGGACGCGATCATCCGCTCCATGCGTTCAGCATAAGGGCGCGATTGTTCCGCGGCATCCTGGGCCCGGCGCAGCTTAGCCGCGGCCACCATCTGCATGGCCTTGGTGATCTTCTGCGTCGAGGTGACGGAGGTGATCCGGTTTTTTAGTTCTTTCAGGTTTGCCATGGCTTGGCGCCTTCAACTCTCCGGCAAATTAAGCGTGCAAGTACAGTGACCGCATTCAACTATCGTGGTCGGCGATCAGGCGAACTTCTTAATGAATTCTTCCAGAAATTCGCTCAATTGTTTGTCTATGTCGTCGGCAATGTCACCGCTGTCACGAATGGCGGTCAGAATTTCCGGCTTCTTTTCGCGAATTTCGTTCAGGAATTCCCGTTCGAAACGGCCAATGTCGCTGACCGCGATCCGATCCAGATAGCCCCGCACGCCGGTAAAGATGGAAACCACCTGTTCCTCGACCGCCATGGGCACGTATTGATCCTGTTTCAGCAATTCGGTAAGGCGGACGCCACGGTTCAAAAGCTGTTGCGTGGAAGCGTCTAGATCGGAGCCGAACTGAGCAAAGGCTTCCATCTCGCGATATTGCGCCAACTCCAGCTTGATGGTGCCGGCCACTTTTTTCATGGCCTTCACCTGAGCCGCCGAACCTACCCGGGATACTGACAGACCAACGTTAATGGCCGGGCGGATACCACGATAGAACAGATCGGATTCCAGGAAGATCTGGCCATCGGTGATGGAGATCACGTTGGTCGGAATATAGGCCGAGACGTCATTGGCCTGGGTTTCGATAATGGGTAGCGCGGTGAGAGAGCCCAGGCCGTTGTCTTCGTTCATCTTGGCGGAACGTTCCAGTAGGCGTGAATGCAGATAGAAAACGTCACCCGGATAGGCTTCGCGCCCTGGCGGGCGGCGCAGCAGCAGCGACATTTGCCGGTAGGCTACGGCCTGTTTGGTCAAATCGTCATAGACGATGACCGCGTGCATGCCGTTGTCGCGGAAATACTCACCCATGGTGCAGCCGGCATAGGGGGCCAGGAACTGCAAAGGCGCCGGTTCCGAGGCGGTGGCTGCGACGACGATGGAATATTCCATGGCGCCATTGTCTTCCAGGGTCTTGACGATCTGGGCTACGGAGGAACGTTTCTGGCCGACGGCAACATAGATGCAGTACAGTTTTTTGGATTCGTCATCGCCCTGATTAATGGACTTTTGGTTGATGAAGGTATCGATCGCCACGGCGGTCTTGCCGGTCTGGCGGTCACCAATGATCAACTCGCGCTGGCCGCGGCCCACGGGGACCAGGGAATCCAGCGCCTTCAGACCGGTCTGCATGGGTTCATGCACCGATTTGCGCGGGATGATGCCCGGCGCCTTGACGTCGACCAGACGGCGTTCGTCGCTTTCGATGGGGCCTTTGCCATCGATCGGGTTGCCCAGGGCATCGACGACCCGGCCCAGTAGACCCTTGCCTACCGGCACGTCAACGATATCGCCGGTACGTTTAACAATGTCGCCTTCCTTGATGGCGGCGTCGCTGCCGAAAATCACGACACCGACGTTGTCGCTTTCCAGGTTCAACGCCATGCCCTTGATGCCGCCGGGAAATTCGACCATTTCGCCGGCCTGGACCTTGTCCAAACCATAGACCCGCGCAATGCCATCGCCCACCGACAACACCTGGCCGACTTCCGAGACTTCCGCCTCGGTGCCAAAGTTGGCAATCTGTTCCTTCAGGATGGCAGAGATTTCCGCAGCCCGCAGATCCATTACTCAACTCCCCTCATCGCAAATCTGAGATTTTGAATTTTTGTTCGCAGTGATGAATCTACCATGCGCGAGCCGATCTTAACGATCAAGCCGCCCAAGATGCCTTCATTTACGGTTGTTTCAACTTGAACATCGGTTTTCATCGCAGCGGTCAATTCAGCCTTGATTTTGGCCAGTTGCTCATCATTTAGGGCGTGGGCCGAGGTCACCTCGGCCACCACTTCGCCGCGATGGGCGGCCAGCAAGGCGCGGAACCCACGCATCATATCGCCCAGGGCGAATAACCGGCGGTTCTGGGCCACGATGGCGACAAAATTGCAGACCACTTCCGATGCGCTCGCCTTTTCCATCAGTGCGGCCATGCCCCGGCTCTGGTCCTCGGCAGAGATCACTGGGCTGCGCAATAGACGGTCTAAATCGGCCGATTGTTCAATCATGCTGCCCAGACCGGCGACATCGGATGCGACCTGATCCAGGGCGCCACCATCACGTGCGAGTTCGAACAGGGCGGTGGCGTATCGTCCTGCGATGCCGGTTACGACGCTTGCTTCGGCTGACACGTTTGCGGGATCCTCGTCGCGGAAATAGATCTGATGGATAACCGGGCTTAAGCCCTTGAATTCATATGCGGAAACTTACGACGAAATGTCCTTTCTGACAGCCCCATCATAAGACGCGGCGTTTCGTAGCATAGCCACCCGGTCCTGGCAAGCGGCTACGGCGTTGCCAGGCGCCATGGGCGCTATATGACGCCATTTGTTCGCAATTCGGACCGCCTCGCCGCGCTTAATCCAAGACCTTCGCCATAAATCTTGTCGTTCCAGTCGCCCAGCCTGGGGCCAAGGCTATCGATGCCGCCCGGCGAGGCGGATAGACGGGGCAGTACGTCGGGCACCACCACTTCGCCCAGCATCACGTGCTGGATGCGGTGCTAGGTGCCCCGGGCATCGAACTGTGGGCCGACGAAGATATCGGCAAGGGAATTAATGGTGGCACAGGGCACCTCACCTGCCGCACAGACCGCCACGACCTCGGCCGCCGATTTGGCGGTGATAAAGGCGGTCACCACGCCGTCGATTAGGGCGCGGTCGCGCAGCCCGTGGGCGGTGGCGGGGTGGCTTTGTGCCAAATCGGGCCGGTCAAGCACGTTGGCGGCCATGCGCCGCCAAATCTTGTCGGAGGTGCACGCGATGGCGACCCAACTGCCATCCTTGGCAGGGAAATGTCCGTGCGGGCAGACATTGCGGGTGCCCGGTCCTTCCCGCCCCCGAATGGTCCCATTTTTGGCGTAGGCCGGGGCCAGTTCATCCAGCACCCGGAAGATGCTTGCGAACAGGGCCACATCGATAACCTGGCCCTGGCCGATGCGTTCTACCGTGCGCAGTCCAATTAGCATGCCGATCGCCCCAAACAGGCCCGAGGTGTAATCAGCCAACGAGGTCGAACCCGGCGTCACCGGCGCATCGCCGGGCATGCCTGCCAGGTAGGTCAGGCCGCCGACCGCGTGCGCGATCCGGGCGAACCCAGGGCGGTCGCGATAGGGGCCACCCTGGCCATAGCCGCTGACCTGCAACATGATCAGTTTTGGATTGATAGCTTGTAATACGTCATAACCCAGGCCCCATTTCGCCAACGTGCCGGGGCGAAAATTCTTGCAGACCACGTCCGCCTCCCGCACCAGGCGTTTGAACAGTTCAGCGCCCTCTGGGGCTTTCAGGTTCAAGGTGATGGAATGCTTGTTGCGCGCCTTGGACAGCCAGGCCAGGCTGCTGTCCAGAATTTCCGTCGCCGTGCCGAACTGCCGTAAGGGATCGCCGGCGCCCGGTTGTTCCACCTTGATGACTTCGGCGCCGAACTCAGCCAGGATTGTCGCCGCGAACGGGGCTTCGATAAAGGTTGCCAGATCCAGCACACGGACGCCCGCCATGGGTCTTGGAGCCTCGCCTTGGTCTGTCGCGCGCATCGTAGCTTGACGTCCGGGTCGATGACGTTGATGGGTGACTGGGCGGCATGGGTCGTGACCTCGTGACCATCCAGCTTGGCGAAGCACGGCAGGGTGCGCAGCGTGTCGTGATAATCATTCAGGATGGTAATTTTCATGACGTCGCCACCGGTAGCTGGCCCTATGTGCCGGATGTACCGGCGATTTGAGCTTCTTTGACCGAGGCCCTAACCACCGGGATTCTGTCATCGGCCAGGGGTTGCATGGATTTTTTGCAAGCCAGGCGGCCTCGATATAGGGCGCCAGTTCGGCCGCCTTCGCCGCTTGCCGGGCCTTGAAGGCAGGCATCACCTCGGCTGCAAACAATTCCAGGGATTGGCATATGTGCTATGCAGATTGCGGCCGGTTTGTTCCAGGAAGATGATCTGATCGACGCCGGCCTCTTCGAACTCAGCGATATGCTCTGCCAGATCTTCGGGTGTGCCGATGCCCGAACATGGGTGCGGGCCCGCTTGACTGAGGCGATCAAATCTTCGGTCTTAGAGCCATGCTGCGCAATATATTCTTCCCACAAGTTGGTGCGGCTCGGCAACGTGTCGTGGGCCACCAGGGCATTCATGGCATAGCCGAAAAATTCTAAATTGACCTGGCCCCGGCGAATGGCCTCCTCGCGATCCTGGTGCAAGGAAAATCAGAAACGATGGCAATGTTGGCGTTCACGCTGTGGCTGACGGGGACGCAGTCTTCGCTTTTGATGATGCCGTAATAAATGTCGGCCCAGGCTTTTGCCTCCTCCTGATCCAGGAACGAAAAAGCCAGGGCGCCCACGCCCAGGGAGGCCGCGATCTTGATGGTGTCGTGGTTGGTGCAGGCCATCCACATGGGCGGATGGGGCTTCTGCAATGGCTTGGGCAAAACATTTCCGCAGGGCATGGTGAAATGCTCGCCTTCGAAACCGGGATAAGGCGTCATCACCATCATGTTGGCGACCTGCTCCGTCGCCTCGATCGCCATGGCCCGCTTTTGCCTGGCGGGAATATCAAAGCCGCCTAGTTCCAACCGGGTCGCGCCCTTTCCAATTCCGAAATTGACCCGGCCGTTGGAGATCAGGTCGAGGGTGCTCAGGCCCTCGGCCGTGCGGGCGGGATGATTGTAGTTCGGGGTCACCTGGCGGATGCCGTGGCCCAGGCGGATATTTTTGGTCTGCCCGGCTGCCGCCGCCAGGAAGACTTCCGGCGAGGAGCAATGGGAATATGCATCCAAAAAGTGATGTTCCACCGCCTAGGCGTGCCCGCCGCGCATTTTTGATTGCTTGGGCGATAGCTTAGAAAATCTCTGGGTCAGAGCAATTTTCAATCATTGGTAGTCGCTTACGTGACTTAAAGTGATTGGTTCAATTGCTCTGCTTTAAAGAGTCTGAGCATAATTAAGCTAAATGTGCTCGGGGCAAATTTGATAGGACAGCCAATATGGCGGACGATTTTCGGGCCTGGTTACAGGTCCTGCCGAAAGTGGAATTGCACCTGCATCTGGAGGGCGCCATTCCCCTGCCGGCCCTGTGGCTGCTGTTGGAGAAGTATGGCGGTGACCCTGGCGTGCCCAGCCTGGCGGCTTTGCGCCAGCGCCTGACCTACAAGGATTTCCCCGACTTCATCGCCGCCTGGATCTGGAAGAACAGTTTTATCCGCTCCTACGAGGATTTTTCCTTCATTGCCGAGGCGGTGGCCCGCGACCTGGCGCAACAGAATATCCTTTATGCGGAAGTGTTTTTCTCCCCTACCAGGTTTCTCGATCAGGGCATGGAACCACAAGGTCTGGCGCAGGCCATTCGCCAGGGTCTGGATCGGGTGCCGGAAACCGATATCCGGCTGATCGCCGATCTGGTCCGCGACCATGGCCCGGAACAGGCCCGCAAGACCCTGACCCAGATACGGGAGGTGATGGATTGCGGCATCATCGGCATAGGTATCGGTGGCTCGGAACATCTTTATCCGCCCGAACCCTTTGCCAACGTTTACGAATCGGCGCGTGCCCTTGGCCTGTGCACCTCGGCGCATGCAGGCGAGGCGGCGGGGCCGGAGAGTATCCGCGGCGCGGTGGAAGCCCTGGGCGTGGATCGCATCGGCCATGGTATTGCCGCCCGCCAGGACTCCTCCGTCATGGCCCTGCTGGCCGAACGTCAAATCCCCATAGAGCTGTGTCCCCTGTCCAATGTCGCGACCGGTTCCATTGCCGCGATCGGCGACCATCCGGTGCGGGACTTTTGGCAGGCTGGCCTGATGCTGACCGTCAATACGGACGATCCAGGCATGTTCCACAATTCCATGGTAGCCGAGTTCATGGTCCTGCATGATGTCTTTGGCTTCGGCCGGGACGAGATCCGCACTTTGATCCTAAATGGCGTCGACGCTTCCTGGCAGGCGGCCGACCGCAAAATCGCAATGCGGCGGGCGTTTCAGGATAACCCCGCCTGGCAGGCGTGACCGTGACAACCGGCAGATCGATTGCTAGTCTGGGCGCAAGTATTTGTGTGAAGGAGGCAAAATGAAATCGGATGAAGATGTGGCCCTGCGGGTTAGGGCGCTGGAATCTTTGCTGCTGGAAAAAGGTCTGGTGGAAAGCCCGGCTATCGACGAGATCATAGACCTGTTCGAAAACCGCATGGGGCCGCAAAACGGCGCCCGTGTCATCGTGCGGGCCTGGAGCGATCCGGATTTCAAGGCCCGGCTGCTGGCCAATGCCTCCGACGCCATTGTTGAAATGGGTTATGACGCGGTGCAGGGCGAGGACATGGTGGTGGTGGAGAACACTCCGGTCGTGCATAATCTGGTGGTCTGCACGCTGTGTTCCTGTTTTCCATGGGCGACTTTGGGACTGCCCCCCGTCTGGTATAAATCAGCGCCCTACCGCTCCCGGGCTGCCTCGGACCCGCGCGGCGTGCTAGCGGAATTTGGTACGCCGATCGCGGACGAGGCGGAGGTGCGGGTTTGGGACAGCAATGCCGAGCTGCGCTACATGGTATTGCCGGAACGGCCCGCGGGCACCAATGGCATGAGTGAGGATGAACTGCTGGCCCTGGTAACGCGGGATTCCATGATCGGCGTCACAAGGGCCCTGGAGGCACCTGCACCATGAACAGCATTCACGATATGGGCGGCATGCATGGTTATGGACCCATCGTGCGGGAAGAGGACGAACCGGTCTTTCACCATGAATGGGAGGGCAAGGCCCTGGCCCTGGCCCGCATCGCCCTGGCGGGTGGACATTTTAATCTGGACGAATTCCGCCATGTTCAGGAACGCATGCCGCCGGCCCATTATCTGACCATCCGCTACTACGAACGCTGGCTGGAGGGCACTGTTGCCATGCTGGTGGAAAAGGGCGTTATTACGGCCGAAGAATATGCCGCCCGCCTGGCCGAATTATCCGGAGAGGCGTTATGAGTCGGGTCATTACCCGAGAGGTCGTCCAAGGCCTGTACAAGCACACGGGCACCGCGCGGGTGGATGTGGATGTCGCTGCCTCCTTCAAGGTTGGCGATACAATCCGGGCGCGCAATATCAATCCCACGGGCCATACCCGTCTGCCCCGCTATATTCGCGGCAAGCAGGGGCAGGTCGCGGTCGATCATGGAGTCTTCCAGTTCGCCGACAGCCTGGCTCATAGTAGCGGCAAACAGCCCCAACATCTCTATTCCGTCCGCTTTACGGCGCGGGAGATTTGGGGCGCGGATGTTCCGGCGCAAGACAGCCTGTATATCGACCTGTGGGACGATTATCTGGAATCGGCATAATGCGTAAGCTATTGGGCGTCCCGGATCTGGACATGCCGGCGCGGCAGGGCGGCGGGGCCCTGCCAGGCGATCAACAAGGTCCGGTTTTTCACCAGCCCTGGCAGGCCCATGCGTTCGCCATTGTCATGAACCTGTATGAAAATGGCCACTACACCTGGCCCGATTGGGATGATTATCTGGGCCATGAAATCCAGTCGCCGGACCATTTTGAAGGTGCGGCCTCGGCGGAAACCCAACCGCCCAATAGGGACCGCGCCAATTACAATCAATTCCTGTCGGTCTGCGAGGCCGACGGCGAAAACTATTACCACTACTGGCTGGCTGGCCTGGAAAAGATGCTGGATGTCAAAGGCATTGTCAGCGCCCGGGCGCTGGCGGCTCGCATTGCGGCCATTGCCAAGGTGGAGGCGGCGGGCCCCCGCTTCATGCCCGGCGACCGGGCTAAGGTGCTGGATATCGAACTCTTAGGCCACAGCCATCTGCCGAATTACATTCGTGGCATCACGGGCACGGTGGAAAGCGACCGGGGCGTCAAAGTCTTTCCCGACAGCCATGGCCACGATCATGGACATGATCACGGCGGGGGCAATGCCGACGTCCTGCAGCATGTCTATACATTGCGCTTTCAGGCTGTGGATATCTGGGGTGCTAAAGCGGACCCGCTCCAGAGCCTGAATTTCAGCCTATGGGACTATCAGTTGGCGTCAGAATAACTGCGACAGTTCACTTATTGCCATCTTCCCGTAAAACTCAGAAAGCGATCACGTTGCGGGCGACCTCGCCGGTTTTCAGTTGCGCCATGGCGTCGTTGATCTCTTCTAGCTTGATGCGGCCGGAGATCATTTGATCCAGTTTCAGATCGCCGCGCAGATAGAAGTTCACCAGGCGGGGCATGTCGATGCGGAAATGGTTGGAACCCATGGCGCAACCCTGGATCTTCTTCTCCTGCAGGAAATCCGGTCCGTGAATTTCTACATTGGTGCCCACGGGGACCATGCCGATGATGGTGGCCGTGCCGCCGCGCCGCAGGGCCTTGAAGCTTTGCTCCGCCGTGACTTTTAGGCCCACGGCCTCGAAAGAGTAATGCACGCCGCCATCGGCGAGCGCGCGGATCTGCTTTACCACGTCGCCGTCGGCGGGGTTGACCACGTCGGTGGCGCCGAATTCCTTGGCCAGGTTCAGTTTTGAGCCGACCATATCCACCGCGATAATCTGCTCCGCACCCGCTATGGCGGCGCCGTTTATGGCCGAGAGGCCGATGCCTCCACAGCCGAATACGGCGACGGTGGAGCCGGGTTCAACCTTGGCCGTATGGAACACCGCGCCGACACCGGTCATTACGCCGCAGCCGATCAGGGCAGCGCGGTCGAGCGGCATATCCTCGCGGACCTTAACCACGGAATGTTCATGGGTCAGGATGTATTCGGCGTACGATGATAGATTGGCAAACTGGCCCACCACTTCGCCGTTCTGGCTCAATCGTTGCCGCCCGTCCTTGGACCGCTGCACCATGGGGCTAAGGCACAACGACATCCGGCCGGTCAGGCAGAATTCGCACTCGCCGCAGAAGGTGGAGAGGCAGGTGATAACATGATCGCCCGGCTTCACATAAGTGACGTCCTCGCCCACCGCCTCGATGACGCCGGCGCTTTCATGGCCCAGAACACAGGGGCAGGGGATGGGATACAGCCCCTCGATGAAATGTAGATCGCTGTGGCAGACGCCGGCGAAAACCGTGCGCACCATCACCTCGCGTCGGGCCGGTTTGTCAATTTCGATCTCCTCGATGGTCAGCGGCACATGGGCCTCCCGCATTACCGCAGCTTTCGCCTTCATCACGTATTCCTCCCAGTATCAAGTATTGTCGACCCGACTGTATCCTGGACCAAGGCGCCGGTGCCAGTGGTATTGCGCTGATAAGTTTGGAAACGTGGCCATGCCAGATGGATTGTAGTCACTGTCTTTGTGTTGTTGGCATGAGTAGGCGTCCGTGAATATCGGCATTGGTCCTATCATCGCCGGTATTGCGGTGAGTGGTTGCATCTACGCGGGCCTGAAATGAAATAGGGTACGAGGCGGCTACCCGCTCGGACCCTGTTTCAATATTTTTAGCTTTGCCCTTTGGCTTGAAAGGACTGGGCTTTGACACGAAAGCATGGCACACAAAAACGCCCCAGCCTCCCACTCCAATCAAGCTTAAACGGGCCATAAGGCGCCTTATAATTAGAATGGGTGAATTCCTAACTCACCAATTTCAAAATAATAATACGACATTATACCCATTTAAATTGCAAGAATGGGCTTCTCTACATCTGCGTCAGAACTACTCTGCCGCTTCCGCTAGCGTCGGCGCCTGCGCGCGGCCCATCCATTTTTGGAAGACCGGCGTGATGGGTGGATCAAGGGTGGTATCCTCTTTGCAACGCGCCTTTAATTCTTCCACCGTGCCGCCGAAATCGAATAGTTCGACTGCGCCGCGCTCGGCCACCATGCGGCGGCGCAGATCCTCGGTGCCGCGCTGATCCACGCTGTAATCGGCGCCCAGGACGACGCCGTAGCGTTTCGCCCCTTCGATGGTGATCAGGCCCCGACTGGCATCGAGCGCAATGATGCTCGGGTCGCGCTGGAAGCGGTCACCCCAGCCGCCGCCGCCCCAGGTGTTGAAGTACAGAGTATCGCCGGTATCTACCTTAATCCGGTCGCATTTCGAGGCCATCCATTCCTGGGAGCCGTCGGCGCGCACCATCAATTTGTTGCTGCGTGCGCCGGGCAGGCCGCCGTTGACGCCCCAGGGGTGGGTCAGCCAGCGGTCGTCGTGAATCGAAATGTGGCCCGTTTCCAGGAATTGATAGCCCATGGACAGGCCATTGCCGCCCCGGTGCAGGCCCGGCCCGCCGCTGTCGGCAATAGTTTCGTATTGTACGATGCGCAGGGGGAAATAGGCTTCCAAAAACTCGTTGGGTACGTTGGTGAAGGCCGGCCACAGCGAATGGCCGTCGGCGCCATCGCCCGCGGGCCGGCCCGGAATGCCACCAAAGCCGATCTGGTAAAGCTGATACCATTCGCCATTCTTGTCGTAGCCCGAGTACATGAAATGGGGGCTGTCGGAAAAGCCCGCGGCGCATAGGGCGTCCGGAGAACCCTGGCCCAGCAGACCGCTCATGATATCGAAGATACGGCCCAGCAGATGGGTCCGGCAGCTTAACGCCGCCGGGCGGATCGGCTTTAATATGGTGCCCCGCGGGATGCGCACCTCCACCAGATCATAGAAGCCGTCATTGAACAGGATCTGCGGGTCAAACATATTGATGAAGAAGGCGCCCAGGAACATCTTGAACATTTCTTCATTCAGCAAAAAATTGACCGAACTAATGGATTGCGGGTCCGTGCCCTCGAAATCGAAGATCGCCATATCCCCCTCCCGCCATAGGGTGCAGGCGATCTTGTAGGGGCCCATGCCGACGCCATCGTCGTCGATGAAGTCCTCGAAATATTGTTTGGTCTCGGGGATTACCTGTTTCAGGATGACGCCCATCGCGCGCTTGTTGCGGTCCAGCATGTCTTCCATTGCCGTGACGAATTCATCGACGCCGAAGCGCTCGCAATTCTCCACCACCCGCCGCTCCGCCATGCGCAGGGCCGCGATGACGGCGTTGAAGTCCGATCTGTTCCATTCCGGTAGGCGGCAATTACGCAGAATTAGCTCCAGCATTTCCTCGTTCAAGACGCCTTTACGGTAGATCTTCACGGGCGGGATCTGCACCCCTTCCTCAAACAATTGCGCCGCATCCGTGGGCAGGCTGCCCGGCACCTTGCCACCGATGTCGGTCATATGGCCGAACATGGCGCCCCAGGCGACGATCCGGCCATCGATATAGATCGGCATCATAGTCAGCCAGTCGTTTAAATGACTGATCGCGCCGTTACAGGAATAGGGATCGTTGGTCAGGAAAACATCGCCTTCCTCGATATCGCCGTCATAGCCCTGTTGAAAGCCATGGAAGAAAGAACCGAATTGCCCCACCACCATCTTGCCCTGGTGATTCGCGATCATGGGAAACGCATCATGCTGCTCGCGAATGCCCGGCGACATGGCGGTGCGAAACAACACCGCATCCATTTCATCGCGGGCATTGCGCAAGGCGTTTTCAACGATGTCCAGGGTGATTGGGTCCAGATCGATTTTCCGGAACGGAGTGTTGTTGGTCTGTATTATTTTTGCTGGCATGGTCTTGTCCCCCAATTCGCTTAAACGGGCCGTATCAGAATGTTGCCCACCGTATCGACCTCGCCGTCATGGTCGGGCAGGATCAGAGTCGTGGCGTCCATTTCGGTGACGATCGCCGGGCCGGCTATACGGTTGCCGGCTAGCAACTGGCTGCGGTCATAGATTCTGGCCGCTTGCTCCCGGCCTGCCACATAGACGTTGGTATCCAAATAAGCGGCGGCGGAGGCATCGCTGCTACCCGTTTGCAAGACCTCGGCCTTGGCCGTGCTTTCCCGGCCCTGCACCAGGGCGCGCAGATTATACAGCTCGTGCCCGGTTTCCAGGGCGAAGGTAAACATCTTTTCGTGCATGGCATTGAACTGTTTCCCTGCGGAGGGCAGGCCGCCACTGCTGAATTCCTCCTGCGTCATATCGACGGTCAACTGCATGGCCTGGCCCGCATAGCGCAAGTCGATCTGGTACATTGTTGTCTGTTCCGACCGGGGTACACCTTCGTTATCCAGGGTGTGGGCGGCGATTTCCGCCAGTTCCTCTAGAATGCCGAGAACTTCGCCGTCCGAGGTGTCTTCAAAGCGGCGGACAAAAGTGCGCGAGGCTTCATCCCGTACCCGCGTGGTGGCATCGCCATAGGCGCATAATACGCCTGGCCCAGGGGGGATCAGCACCGGCCAGCTGCCCATCAACTTGCCCAATGCATTGGCGTGCAGCGGCCCGGCGCCGCCAAAGCCGATCAAGGCGAAATCCCGCGGGTCATAGCCCTGTTCTACGGAGACCAGACGCAGGGCGCCAAACATGTTTTCATTGACGATATTGATGATGCCTTCCGCGGCTTCCTTCAGCCCGAGGCCCATGGCCTTGGCCACTTTATCCATGGCCCGTTCGGCGGCGGCGTAATCCAATTGCATATCGCCGCCCAGGCGGGCGCCCGATGGCAAATAGCCCAGTACCACGTTGGCATCGGTCACGGTGGGTTCCGCCCCGCCCTTGCCATAGGCGGCCGGGCCGGGCTCGGCCCCGGCGCTTTGCGGCCCCACACGTAGCGCCCTGGTCAATTCCGGCACATAGGCGATGGAACCGCCTCCCGCGCCCACTGTTCGCACATCGATGGAGGAGGCGCGCACGGTCACATCGGCCACCCGGGTTTCCCGCCGGGTCCGCGCCACACCGCCTTCAATCAGCGCCACGTCGGTTGAGGTGCCGCCCATGTCGAAGGTCAAAAGATTTTCATACCCGGCCTGTTTGGCGATCCAGATGGCGCCCGATACACCGCCCGCCGGGCCGCTCATCAACAGATTGACCGGTGTCGACTTGGCCGCCTCGGCCGAAGCCAGGCCACCGTCCGAACGTAAAATGTGCAATTGCACCCCGTTCATGCGCTGGTTCAGCTCCGCCTCTAGGCTCTCGATATATTTCGAGACTATGGGCCGGATATAGGAATTTACCACGGTGGTCTCGGCCCGCTCGTATTCATACATCTCCGGTATCACTTCGGACGAGATGGAGACCGGAACGCCGGGCATGACCTTTTCGGCGATGGTGCGGATAATTTGTTCGTGGGCGCCATTGGCATAGGCGTTGACCAGGCAAATGGTCAGCGCTTCGACCCCGCTGCCCTTCAAGGTGGTAATGCTCTCCGCCATGGCCGCCTCATCCAGGGGCTCTACCACCTCGCCCAAGGCGCTCATGCGCTCGTTGGCTTCGATAGTCAGCTCAAGTGGTGCCAGGGGAGGGCGTTTGTTGAATATGACCCAGCCGCCCAGACCGCCCGGCACATAAGAGCGCGCTATCTGCAGCACCTGTTTAAAGCCCTTGGTGGTGATCAGGCCGACCAGGGCACCGTTGCCCGTAAGCACCGTGTTGGTGGCCACAGTGGTGCCGTGCATGACCCGGCCAATAGCAGCGGGCTCTATCCCGGCCTCAAGGCAGATTTTGTTAATGCCATTCAACACCCCTTGGGCGGAATCCTCCGGCGTCGAGGGTACTTTCGCGGTGTAGGCATGGCTGCTGCCTTCATCAATCAACAGCAGATCTGTGAAGGTGCCGCCCACGTCGACACCCAGACGATAGCCGCCGTCACCCTTGCTGGCGCGTGGTCGTGGCTCCGGCCTAGCGGCAGTAGTCGCCAGGCTGGGCCTTGGCATTTCGTTGCGGGCCTGGGCCGGAATTTCCCGGGGCGTTTCCCGGCGTGTTTCCTGGCGGGCGAGGGGCGCCGGCGCCGCGATCTGTGGCCGATACGCTGGCGTGCTAGGGCGCGCAATTTGCGGTGGGGCGACGGTCGGGGTCGGCGCAATGGTGGGTGGCGGCGCAATGGTCGGGGGCCGCGAGATCGGCGCGGAGGTGGTTGTTCCCCGCCGTTCCCCTCCACCCGTACCTTCGCCGCTTGGTTTGCGCATCTTATCTTCCAACTGGCCCAAATCCTGTTTCAGCCCTATCAGCTGTTCCGTGAACCAATCGCTTGGCCCGCCGCGGTCTTTTGTGCCGTCATTTGCCATTTGGCATCCTTATTGCTGCTATTTCAGAGGCGCCCCTGCCGCCTTGCTGGAAGGAGCGCAGTCTAATACGACAATGCGCAGGGCGCATAGGCCCGTCTACGATTTGAACAGGCTGTGCCCGGGTTCCACCCGCTGCCGCGCAATCCGGCCTCGAAACGGGCTTTCAGCCATGTTCGCGACCGGCCCTTCGGTTGTATAAAACGGCGTATCGCCAATGATGGTCGCCCTTTCAACCCGGCGTATCTGTGGCCAGTAGTCTGAGGCGGCGTAGTGCTGGCAGGCGCGGTTGTCCCAAAACGCCATGGAATTGGCAGCCCAGTGGAACCGGCATTGGTATTCGGGCATGCTGGCCTGGTGGTACAGAATGGCCAGAAGCCGCGCGCTCTCTTCCCGCTCCATGCCGATGATATGCTTGGTAAAGGCGGCGTTGACATAGATGCCCTTGCGCCCAGTTTCGGGATGGCTGCGGATCAGGGGATGCTGGGGGTTGGGATAGGCTTTGTTGAAATCCTCAAGCTCGGCCTCCGTCGCGCCGCGTTTGCGCAGGCGGGCGCGGAAGCCTTCGAAATCGTGCAGGGCGAGGCGCCCCTCGACCAATTCTTGTATTGCTGCCGGCAGGCCGTCATAGGCGGCGTACATATCGGCAAACAGAGTATCGCCGCCCCTGGACGGGCATTCGATACAGCGCAGCACGGATCCCAGGGAGGGCTGTTGCCGCCAGGTCACATCCGAATGCCAGCCATTTTCCTGCCCGGGATGGTCGCGGTCATGAGTGATGGCCAGAATTTCCGGATAGCCGTCCTTGTGCGGGGCAAAGGGATGCACCTCCAAGTCACCAAAGTTGCGGGCGAAATCCAGATGTTGGTCGGTGGTTATATTCTGATCGCGGAAAAACAATACCTTGCGGTCCAGCAGCGCCGCGCGAATACCTTCAACCTGATCGTCAGTCAGGGGTTGGCGCAAATCGATGCCACTAATCTCGCCGCCGATGGTCGGGGAATAGGGCGTTAATTGAAATGGCAGGTCGTCGGTGGGGTAATCTATGGTATTGAGGCTCATCACCCTATATCTACTCTGTTTGGAAAGTTTGCGAAAACAGCTTAGCCGAGGCAGGTAGAAAATACCATGTTGGGACGTTATGATATCGAAG
Organism: Alphaproteobacteria bacterium; assembly: GCA_963577885.1. Lineage (GTDB taxonomy): Bacteria > Pseudomonadota > Alphaproteobacteria. Next base: position 7,335 of record CAUZBE010000003.1, on the reverse strand, counting down.
GTGATGCCGCGCGGGCTTTCGCGGTACTGCGCCAGGGGGGCATCGCCATATTGCCCATGGATGTGGGCTATTCCGTGATCGGCGGCTCGGAGGCCGCGCTGAGCCGTATTTTCGACACCAAGGGCCGGACCGCGAGCAAGCTGAATGCCATGATCGGCGATCAGGCGTTGCATGAGGCCATCCACAAAATTGATCAACGGGCTCAAGACGTGGTGCAGGCAATCACGGCGGATGCGGATCTGCCCCTGGGGGTGATTGCGCCGTGCGACCCCACGCACCCGTTGCTGACGGCCCTGACGGCGCGAAGCTTGGCCGGCAGCTCTAAGGACGGCACCGTGGCCTTGCTGATGAACGCCGGGTCTTTCCATGGCGCCATCAGCCGTTTGAGCCTGGCCGCCGGGCACCCTCTATTTGGCTCCTCCGCCAACCGCTCCCTGCAGGGGACCAAATTCCGGGTCGAGGATATCGAGCCGGAAATCAAGGCCATTGCCGATATCGTTATCGATCATGGCCTGCGCAAGTATCATCCCTATGGCGCCTCATCGACGTTGCTGGACGTGGAGAATATGGCGGTGGTGCGCCATGGCGCCTGCTTTGAATTGATCGACGACATCCTGCGCCGCCGCTTCGATATTGTCCTGCTCAGCGCGGATTAACTACGCCGGAAACCTTCCTTGTCGATATGGTGCAGCGCGGCCATTTTGTCTTTGGTTAGGGGCGGGGTCTCGGGCACGTCAGGTATGCATTGTGGAGTCCGGCTAGTATTCCGCTGAAATTTACCCAGGCTATGGCCGGGATGGGTCGAGGCAGGGTGGAATTCGTTCGTGGGACCGTAAGGTTGCAGGATGCCGCCATCGGTGATGATTACCGCAGGGCCGCCGCCAGGCAGTCCGGCTTTCTTGCGGGCATCGCCGCAATCCAAAATGTTGGGCGAAGTGATGAAATCGACCTTTTCGATCAGGCGGTATTTCTGATAATTGATGATGATTACCAGGTGGCCCGCCATGGCTGCGATGTCCGGCGCGCCCCCCAAACCGGGCAGCTTTACCTTTGCGTGATCCATATCGCTGATGTAGGAGGTATTGATATTGCCAAAGCGATCCACTCCGCCCCGCTGTTAAAGCCCGCCTGGACCCAGCCACCGCTTAAAAGCCCCACGACTGGGATCAGCCCCGTGGATCATGCCGCGCTAAGCTGATTGGGGCCATCGCACATGGTGTATAGCATGCCGTCTGCAGGTTCGTACTGGGCCACCCCGCTTTCGAACAGGCCGACCGCGTTGGGCGCGAGGGTCAGCCGGGCCATGCCATAGACGGTAATAGGCAGACGCATGCCGAAAAAAATCGCTCGCCATCCTGGTTCTGCCGGGCGGCGGCGGCGGTCATCAGTTCCTGGGTAGAATTTTAGGCCATCGTAGTCTCACGCCGTTGCATAGTTGGCGGGCGCGGTGGGGGCGAGGCAGCAAGTTGCAGGCCACCGTAGGATTAACAGCGAGGCGGGCTGGATAAAAAGGCATTCCCGAAACGAGATTGGTCAGCGCTGCACACAGCGTCTTCCTGCCTTCCTAGAGTATTTTAATTCTGAAAACGCTCAGATCTTTAGAATTTAGAGAAAATTTTCCAATCACTTAGAACCGCTTCGCGATTCTCATTGATCCGGAATTTCTCTAGAAGAAGACATAGGATCGGACCACGACATTCCTGCGGCAGGGCGCGTCGTCGGGCGCGGTTGGGTCGACGCAGGCCGTGTGAAAAGACCAACGCGAGACGGAGCCGTCGGTGACGGAGTCGTAGCACTTGAGCATCGAGACCTCGGTCGGCGTCTGTTGGGGAACCCAGTACCACTCGTGTTCGGCGCGGTGGGTGAAGCGGGTGGTCTCGCCGACGCGATCGTCGTAGATCCGGTAGTTATTGATGTACGGCTGATCGGCGAAAGAGGGCCAGGCGCAGAGCACGAAGGGGTTCTGGCGCACGGTCTCCATCGGCTTGGCGAGGTTGATTGACATGAACCGCCGCGACATCTTCGCGTCGGCCTCTGCCTCCGTGTAGTGTTGCTCGCGCCCGAAGTTCCGCAGGTTCTTGGTGAGCAGCTCGCGGCAGCGCACGCGACCGCTGTTGTCGTTTAGATCGTTGTGCACGAGGTTGGCGTAGTTGGCGTTAACGCCGGGGTTTTTGTTGTCCTGGTCTTCCGTGCGGTCGCCCTGGTAGTCCTTGTCAAACACATCATGGTTGTAGACGAGCGCATCCGTCGCACCTGGAAAAAACTCCAAGAGCAGCTTCTCAATCTCCGGATAGAATACGCGCTCCACCACCGCCGCGTCGTAAAAATTTTCGCACTTGGACTCGCAGTGCGCCAGCGAGACGCCAAGCTTGTCCATGCACGCGGGGCTGTTGGGTGACAGACCGGGGTAATATTCCTCAATTCGCCGCGCATCCCGCATCACTTGAGGAAAATAGAGGTTTCGCCGCCCGTTGTCCTGCTCGTCCTTGCGGAACGCTTTTGCCTCGGCCTCGCGGCCCGGGTCCTGCCAGAGCGCGTTCGACGAGACGATGGAGTAGGACGGCTGCTCGCGCACGGTGTAGCGTAGGGGCAGCGCCAGGCCGCCTTCCGGGGCTTTGATGTCGTTCACCCGAATATAGTCGACGCACTCCGCGTAATCACGAAACCCCATGCCCCACTTGGTCTCGATGGGGCCGGGGGGCGCATTGTCGAGCATGTCGATAACGGCCTGCCCTTCGCCTTCGGCAATCTGGATGAGCGCCGCCTCCAGCGCCGCGGCCGTTCCCGCATCGCCGTCCCGATCGAACGACATGTAGGATAAACCTCCATTCGCGGCGATGGGTGGCGCTTGCCCTTTCGTGAGCTGGAGAGGTGGCACATAGGCCGACGATACCGTCTCCGTATCCGCCGTAATGCCTCTTTCAATGACCTTGCGCTCGTTCATGGCATGCTCCCCAATTAAAAAACTCATCGTGGCACACGGGGCCTATACTTGCCAAGGGTTGTATTTCCACGTCCCACGAAATACTGCCGGCGCCGGCAAACCCAATAAAATGGCCATCACATTAAGTGCGCCGTAAACCTAGCACAGTCGCCGCAAGCAAACACCAGTAAAACCCAACGATCTATTTTTAATAATAATTCCGTTGATGTGTGAAATATTTAATCATTTTTATGGATTTTTCGCGCATACTTGGTCTGGCATTTACCTGAGCATGACTAGACTAAAACAGGACGGCGGTGAGTTGTTCGTACCACGCCGATCGAACCTTGCTAAAATGCGTCAATTCTTAGCACTATCATTTGTTTTCTGTTTGACAATTTTATTGTCGTCATGTGCGGTAAATTTTAACACGCCCTTTGACCGAACCGTCATGGCGGCGAAAAAGGCGCGGGCGGAATAAAAGCGTAGACAAGAAGGCCAGGGAATAAGAAAAGGAATTTCGGTATAAGAAGACGAACGAAAAGGAAGAGAAAAAAACTTTTAATTAATGAAGAACGAACTAAAAAAAGATAACGCCAAAGTAATGACTTATCCCGGCCGGTCCGCCCATGTGTCTAAATCACTCTTCGCCAAGGAAATGCTGGCAGTTAATGAGCGCCTCCAAATCATTTCCACTCGTGTTGAAGATCTGTCGGCACGGGTCCAGACGCTGCCTGGAATGAAAATGGGGCTGAAAACGGCGAATATAAATGTTCAAAAATCTGAGTGCGAAGTATTAAAGGCTAAAGGCATCGACTGGGTCGCCTACCACGTCAAACCCTAGAGTAGTACCGTTCGGAATTGCACTAGAGCCCGGGGCAATGGCGGCGGCATCACGGCCGGCCTCGTCTACCCCACGCCCGATCTATGGTGGCCAGTTAATTGGCCATGAGCGAATATTCCGACCTCTTGGTTATCGCCATGGATTTGAAAAACGCCTATCGTTAAGCTTGTCCTTTATGGGAGGGAAGCCAACGTTAATTGGCGGCATTCGGATAGGCTGCTGTGATTGGCTAGGTGCTATAAGGAAAGGGATGCTATGCGATTGGCAGACAGGGTTGCGTTGATAACCGGCGCCGGCGGACCCATGGGCGAGGCGATGTCCCGGCGTTTTGCCGTCGAAGGCGCCAAACTGGTGCTTTCGGATATTTCTCAGCGGCGCCTCGACGAAGTGGCCGGCGGTTGTGATCCGGCAACCACCCTGGCCTGCCGCGGTGATGCGCTCGATGAGGCCGATGTGAATACGCTCTGTGGCGAGGCCTATGATCGATTTGGCTCGATTGACATCATCATAAATATCGTCGGCGGCGTGCGGGGCGGCGGCCTCCTCACGCCGTTACTGTCTTCTTCCATGGAGGAAATCAGATCGACTTTAGATTTCAATCTTGCGGGCATCGTTTTAACCGCAAAACGCATCGTGCCAAGGATGATGAAAAATCAGTATGGCCGTATCGTGAACTTTGCCTCGATCGCGATGTCGGGAGAAGATGGGATGGCTGCGTATAGCGCCGCCAAGGCAGGGGTCGCCGCACTTACCCGATCCATGGCAATAGAATTCGGGCCATATGTCACAGTTAATTCCGTCGCGCCCAGCTTGATCAGAACCAGGGTGGTCGACCGAATGGATCCCGAGCAGGTGGAAATTTTCCGTCAACGAACTCTGCTAAAACGGCTGGGTGAGCCAATCGATATCGCGAACGCGGCGTTGTTTCTCGCCAGCGACGAGGCCTCGTTCATTACAGGTGTGAACCTGCCCGTTTCGGGTGGGATCCAATCTGGCCTTTAGAGTATTGGGGGAATGCAGTCATGGCCATTCGAGAGCTCTATCACGACGCCGCCACGATCGAGGCACGGGTGGGGATGGGCGCGTGGGCGGACCAGACTCTCGACGATCATTTGCGCCGGCACGCGGCCGAGCGCGGTGACAAGCTGGTTTTGGTCGACCGCAAATGGCGGCTTACCTTCGCCGAGCTAGACCGCCTGGCCCATCGGGCCGCCTGCGGCCTCTACCAGCACGGTATCCGGCCCGGCGACGTCATATCCATCCAGCTGCCGAATTGGGCCGAGTGGCTCATCCTGTATTGCGCTGCTGGCAAGCTTGGCGCCGTGACGAACTCGATCGGCGCCATGTATCGCCACACCGAGGTGGGCTATATCCTCGATTATGCCAAGTCTGCCGTGCTGGTAATACCTGACTGCTACCGCCGCTTCGACTATACCGACATGGTGGCCGAATTCTGGCCTGGGCTGCCCGATCTGAAGCACGTCTTCGTGGCCGGCGATGAGGCCCCGAACAGCATGCGACCATTGGAAGAGCTCTTGGGCAAGCCCTGGGAGGAAGAGATCTCCTGCGCGACCATAGACGGCCTGCGCCCGGACCCCAATATGATAGCTACCTTGATGTTCACCTCCGGCACCACGGCGGAACCCAAGGGCGTTATGCACACCAACAACACCATGGGCGCCGGCGCGCGGCAAGTGGCTGAGGCCTACTCAATGACTGACGATGACGTCGTGTTCATGGCCTCGCCCATCGGTCACACCACCGCACTGCTCATTGGCGCCCGGCTGCCCGTACAATGCGGCCTCACAGCCGTATGGCAGGAACATTGGGACCCGGAAGAGGCTGTGGAGCTCATTTATTCGGAAGGTTGCACCTACACCCTGTCCGCGACGCCGTTCCTGCATGGCCTGATGAACGCACCCAACGCCAGCCGGCAGAAGCTTGCCAGCCTGAAGTCCTTCTCCTGCGGCGGTGCGCCCATACCACGGGAACTGATCAAGCAGGCCGATGAAGACTTCGGACTTTTTGTCTCCGCGCTATACGGCTCGTCCGAGGCGCTGATCAACAGCGCGGTCTATCCAAGCGCGCCGGCGGCGCGGCGCTATGGCACCGACGGACAGATAATCCCCGGCGTGGAAGGGCGTCTGGTCGACCTGGAAAGTGGAGAGCCCCTCGGCCCCGACGGCGAGGGCGAGCTGCAAATACGTACACCGAGCCAACACGCTGGATATTATAAGGACCCAGAAATGACCCGCCAGGTTTGTCTCGACGGCGGCTGGTTCGCCACCGGTGACATTTGCACATTGGATCGTGAAGGCTACGTCAGCGTCGTCGGCCGCAATAAGGATATGATTATCCGCGGCGGCGCCAATATCAGCGCGCGGGAGATCGAGGAGCTACTTTTTGTCCACCCTATGATCGCCAACGTGGCCTGCGTCGCCATGCCCGACCCGGTTCTCTCGGAGCGGGTCTGCGCCTACGTTATCTGCGCCCCGGGGGAGAGCCTGAGCTTCGATGAGATGGTGGATTTTCTAAAATCCAAGCGGGTGAGCACCTGGAAGCTGCCGGAGCGGCTGGAAATCCGGGACGAATTTCCCATGACCCCGAGCGGCAAGATCCAGAAATTTCTGTTGCGCCGGGAAATCGCCGAATTGATCGGAGAAGTGCAGCTGATCCGCTAATCCATTTTCTATAAAGGACAGGCCGCCTCGACCGCGCCGGCATTTACCGGGCGCATTCATGATGCTAGCATCGCGATACGGGAAAGCGTCCGAATATTTCACATATAGGGAGGGTCGGATAATGAAGGACGGAATGCGATTTGTTGACTGCGACATGCACATCATGGAGCCGGTGGATCTGTTCGATCGATACCTGGACCACGAATTCCGCGACCGGGTAACCTTGCCCGTCGGGGCCGATGGCCAGCCAAAGCGCGGCGTGATCATCATCGACGATGAACCGTCGACCTACGACAACGAAACCCAACAACACCGCAAACCGCACCTTGGCATCGGCAACGCCGATACCTCGCAACCGTTATCGGGCTCCCGGATTGCCGACAGTGGGCGGTTGGATTTCGCCATCGAGCGCGGTTACAACGGCGAAGCGCAGATCATGGGCATGGAGTTGGAGGGGATCGACATCGCGGTCCTGTTTCCCACCATGGGGCTCAGCCTGCTGGCCCGCGATGGCATGGACCCGCGCCTGTCGCTGGCGCTGAGCCAGGCATACAACAACTGGGTCCATGAGTTTTGCCAGCACAGCCCCGACCAGTTGAAGTTCGCCGCTATGCTGCCGCCCCACGATGTAAACCTTGCCTGTGCCGAATTGGTACGCTGCGTGACCGAGCTTGGCGCCGTCGGTTCTTTCGTGCGCCCCAACTGTGTAAATGGCCATTTCTGGCATTCCAATTATTGGAATCCGCTGTTCGCGCTGCACGAAGAACTGGGCGTGACAATGGGTTTTCACGAGGGCACGGGCGCGGCCTATTCGCACATGAATACGCTCTATGGTGAAAACCGGTTTTACCGGCATGTGGCCAGCCACTGGATTGAGATGCAGCAGG
>CAUZBE010000002.1:0-32271 GCA_963577885.1 Alphaproteobacteria bacterium | reverse complement strand
CCCGAGCTCAGCAACCACCTCCGCTAATCCGCCGCGACGTATTCAAGCAGAGCCGCGCGACCGCTCTGGCCGAGTGGCGCCAACTTGTGGCCTGAGATTTATGAGTTACGGGGATATTCAAACCAGTACTCGTTTGGCTAATAGGGCCTCCAGGAGTGAGCGATATTTTAGGAAACGTTTACAGACTTCTTGGGACCATAGCTGCCATTAACAGGTGCGTAAAATGGTTCTGAAATTCGAAGTTATTCCCCGATCTCACTCAGCCTGCTAAGCTGACCGTTGGGGAGAGCAAGCGTCGATGGAAGATGATATTCGCCAGTGGTTGGAAGAACTCGGGCTAGGCAAATATGGCGACGTATTTGTAGAGAACGGCATCGGTGTTGATGTCGTCGCGGACTTGGACAAAGACGATCTACAACAACTTGGCGTCAACTTAGGAGACAGCAAACGACTGCTTCGTGCCATTGCACAGCTAGGCAGCAAAGAAGTCGCCCCGGCAAGCATTCAGGTTGCCAAAGATCAGGACCATCGTTCAACTACTGCCGAACGTCGTCAGCTGACAGTCATGTTTTGTGACTTGGTGGGTTCGACTGAATTATCCCGCCGCCTCGACCCAGAAGACCTACGCGATATTATGGCGCGATACCAAGATGCCGTAGCAAGCGCCGTGATCCGCTATGAGGGACATATTGCGAAGTTTCTGGGCGATGGCGTGCTCGCATATTTCGGCTGGCCTCATGCGCATGAGGACCAAGCCGCCCGAGCGGTCCGTGCTGCGCTCGACGCCCACACCGCCGTCGAAAAGATCAAAATTGTCGGCGAAACTCTACGCGCACGAGTTGGCATAGCGACAGGTCAAGTGGTCGTTGGTGACTTGGTCGGCGATACGGCCTCGGATTTGGAAGCCGTAAGCGGAGAGACCCCAAACCTGGCGGCGCGACTTCAAGGTATGGCGTTGCCCGGACAGGTGGTGATTAATGCGTTGACTAGGCAACTGATCGGCATGGTATTTGTACTTGAGGATCTCGGCCCACATAATCTCAAAGGATTTGAACAATCTGTGCCGTGTTGGGCGGTCACCGGCGAAGGCCAGGCGGAAAGCCGGTTCGACGCGCGACATGAAGAAACACTCACCCGTTTCGTTGGTCGGAAGCATGAATTAGGTCTACTAACGGAGCGATGGTCGCAGGCAAAAGGCGGAGAGGGCCAAGTAGTACTGCTGGCCGGCGGACCCGGCATCGGCAAGTCACGCCTTGTGCGCACATTGCGCGATGAAATCCTAAATGAAACCCATTTTGGTTTGCGCTACCAGTGCTCGCCCCTTCACGCGAACACCGCGCTCTATCCCATCATCCAGAGGCTGACGCGGGCAGCCAGATTCTCCACCGAAGACGATATTGACACCAAACTTGACAAACTCGAATCATTGTTGCGCCTTTCCAATGCGAACATCGCAAGCATTGCGCCTATCTTCGCGACCCTGCTCTCTTTACCGGCAGAGGATAGGTATGGCTCGCTAGAGCTAAGTCCACAGTTGCTCCGGGCCCGCACGATAGAGGCATTGGTTGATCAAGTGACCGCGTTGAGCCAACTGAGGCCGGTACTCTTCGTGGTGGAAGACGCCCATTGGATCGATCCGACGACCAAATCCCTGGTGGCGGAGATTATGGCGCAGGTGCAAGGCGCTCGCGTCCTAGTGCTAATTACCCATCGTCCGGAGCGATCCGATATCTGGCCCGACCAACCACACCTTACATCGGTCGCATTGAACCGGCTCAGCCGCGAACAAGGCGCCGAAATTGTACACGCCTCCGGCGGTGAGGATCTGACAAGCTATATCATTGAACGAATTGTAGCGCGTGCAGACGGTGTGCCCCTATTCGTCGAAGCGCTAACCCAAACGGTCCTGGACAGTGGTGACATCGCAAACATGGGCAACATTCCGACCACGCTTCAGGCTTCTCTCATGGCAAGCATCGACCGGCTCGGTAGCGCTAAGCGTCTCGCGCAGATTGGCGCCGTCATAGGTCGTGAGTTTAGCCATGATTTGCTGGCCGCAATTACCGAACAGCAAGAACTCCAACTTGAAAGCGATTTGGAGAAATTGGTTCGATCCGGGCTTGTAATTCGCCAAGGTGCGGCGACGGATAGGATCTATGCTTTCAAGCAAACATTGGTTCAGGATGCGGCGTATGAGTCGCTTTTGATCAGCCGTCGCCGGGAGCTACATCGTGACATAGCAGAGACCAGCGAACGAGATTTTCCAGAAATTTTTCAGACCATGCCCGAGGTTCTGGCCCATCATTTCTCGGAAGCGGGGCAGACCGACCGGGCTGTCTTCTATTGGGCACGCGCGGGAAATCGTGCCGTCGAACGATCTGCCAACCACGAGGCTATTGCGCATTTAGAGAGGGGCCTCGAACTGGTCACAGCATTGCCGGAAGGCTTGGAGCGAGATCGAAGCGAGCTGGACCTTAGACTCATGCGAGGCACGGTGCTTCTTGCGAACAAGGGTTATGCAGCACCAGAGGTCACTGACGCCTACACTGCGGCTCGCGATCTGTGTCAACGGGTGGGAACGCCGGAGCAACAGTTTGCCTTCACCTGGGGGCTTTGGATCAACGCGCAACAGGGCGCCCGTTTAGTGCCTGCGCATGGTCTTTCGCATGAACTGCTGGAAGTCGCCGAGCGACAGGATAAGCCCATACTGTTATTACAGGCGCGCCATTCAGCTTGGACAAGCTTTCTCTCCACGGCCGATTTCGAGCTGTGCCGACAGCATTCCCAACGTGGGCACGACGACTATGATTCTGCCGAGCATAAAACTCATGTCCTCCTCTACGGCGGCCACGATCCGGGTGTCTGTGCCAGTTCCCATTTGATGCAGTCTCAATGGTATCTCGGCCATCTTGAGCAAGCCGCCAATAGCGCCCAAGAGACCTTAGCCAGCGCTGAAAATCTTGGCCACCCAATGACATTGATTCTGGCACATTTTTTTACCAGTTATTATTATCTACTCTGCCGTGATGCGACGGTGGCGCGCCAACAGGCTGAGATTTGCATTGCTTTGAGTCAGGAACATGGCGTTCTGAACTATGGCAGTCTGGGCAATGCTGTGCATGGCTGGGCGACAGCCGTAGAAGGTGACCTCGAAAATGGCGTCGCCGAAATCAGCAAGGGGCTGGCGGCCTGGCAACGCACCGGGGCGGGTTTGCGCGTACCAGAATTCTTGGCCGTGCTCGCTGAGGTTCAAGGTTGGGCTGGCAGGCCGGAACAAGGCCTGGAGTCGATCACTGAGGCTTTACGTTTAGTCGAGGCGACTGGAGAAAAAAAGTGTTTGGCAGAGATAATTCGAATCAAGGGTGGGCTTTTAATGCTCCAGCCCGAAGAAAACACCGACGCCAGTGAGGAATGTTTTAACCTCGCGCTCAAAATTGCCCGACAGCAGCAGGCTAAAATGCTCGAGTTGCGCGCCGCGGTAAGCCTCGCTCGCATACAGGCTGGTACCGGCCGACACGACGAAGCGCGAGGTGTTTTGAGCACAATTTACGAATGGTTTACTGAGGGCCTTGACACACCGGACCTCAGAGACGCGAAGGCACTACTTGACGAACTGAAATAGCAAGTCTGATAGTCGCCTATCGATGTAGCGGAGGGGTCTCACTGCTGGCATCTTGGTGCCGTAGCCCAAAGCACTGTGCAGTCTCTTTGTGTTGTAATGTTTCCTCCATATTTCGATGATGATCTGGGCCTCTTTCAGGGTGTAGAAGATTTCACCGTTTAGCAGTTCGTCCCTAAAGCGGGCATTAAAACTTTCCTAAGGAGAAAACAGAAATGCCCGGTTCATGAGTCCTTATTTTTGCTTATCGTAATTCAAATCAGCTCGGCCCTTTTTTCATTTCTAAATCCTATTGCCTCAATTTGGACCACCGCATCGTGAACTGGACCCGGATTTGGTATGAGCACACACTCTAAAGCTGGTAAGTTTTCCTCACTTAAGAACTCCGACGCCACCTCATCAAAGACCTTAAAATGCCCAGCTTTCTTTAAATAAACAGTGATTTTTACCAGGTCATCTAAACTTGAATTAGCTTTTTCGGCGTTTTCTGATAATAAATCGAATGCCGCCCAACATTGGCACACTAGGCTAGGGTGCCCCTCATTATTTTCAAGTATTTTACCTAGATCTGCGGGAGTAAAACAAAAATCATTAAAACTTTGAACTATTTCACTACTTGAATTGAGACCTAATACCCCCGAATAAAATATAAACCCCCCTGCACTTGTCGCTGAGGGGGCCGCAAAGGGCGCTTTAATAGGCCAGTCGAATGTATTCTTATCGAAATTCTTCATGGAGGCTGAGGCAGTCAACTCAATTTCGATAAGACAACCACGATGCCCTACTTCATCGAACCCCGAGACAGTAAGAGCTGTATTTTTTTCGCGGAAAATGTGATTATGAATTCGGTGAAATGTCGGAAAATCTCTTATATCAGCCAAAAATACTGTTGCATTAATTGTATCAGATAATTCCAACCCCTGCTTTCGCAAGGTCCTTTCTAATTCTTTGTAGACATGCCAACTTTGTGACGCAATTGGGCCGTCTCGACTGTCCGGGTGACTACGTCCTGTTTCAAGAAAACGGCCTTCCATGGGTAAATCTTCGAAGGAATTGACGAGAGGTTTGCCACGCTCCGAGGTTTTAATAGGTATATGCCCTGCCGTAAAAACTAACGGCCCGGAACGAACTGCCTGGGAATAGAATGATGCCGCTGGTAAATCCTTGTCATCCATTGCCGCAATAACCTCCCGAGACGGCAAATTTGGATTTTCATCAGGACAAACTGCGATTGCGTCAATACCTATCGTAAAATACGGATCTCCGAATACTTCTGATACCCCAAGGCCACTACTTGGAGATGGTACCTTTTGCAATACCTGGCGAATGTCCTCATAAATAGGAAAAAATCGTTTATCTTTTTGCCAAATATGTTGCCGGAGAATTTGGTCGCCGCCACTACCCGCCATTTCAAGTACAGCGTCCATATTTTTATGAGAAAACCAAGAATCATAGGCAACTTTACTTTCCAAACTATCAACCATGCTAAAGCCTTGTTTTTTATTATAGCCACCAACCGGGATATCATTAAAACCCCTGCGGCTATCACTTTTATTAGAAGGCCTAACACCCGACAAAAATACAAGTCCTCCAGCCTTAACAGCCGCAGGATATCTATGCGCGTTGGTTGGCGAGTAATCAGAAACAATTAATGTTTTATTTCCCATTGGTAGGCCCCCGTTGAGTGGTCCGGTTTAAATGTTAGTGCATGACCGTCCTGGTTGCCATCGGCATGATGGTCTCTGGGGCTGGTGAGCGGTAGTCGGACAGCTACCGCCTCGCACCTTCACCAACCACCACGAACGGAGCCCACCTTGCGGGGTGCGCGATGTGAGCGGGTCCGGTGTCGATGAGCTCCATCATGGCCTGCCGGTGGGCCTCGGTCCTCGATGGGCTATCCCAGGCATCGTGTGCGCGGAACGCTGCTCTCCGTCGCCCTCTGTCGATGACGGGAGCTCTTTGTGAAAGCTTTAATTGTTGCGGCATTGGGGGCTGTTCCGGATTTGCCCAAAGGGACCCGACTACGCTTTCAATGCCAAGCTAGTTTGGGGGTAGGTTTGCGGGTAGCAATCGAAATAGGTCGTAATACCCGCAGAAAACATAGGCTTTAGGCGGTCATTCCCTCCCTGGGGTCCTGCTGGCTGGCCGCCTGACCGGCGCGCCCGCGAACTGCGAGGCCATCGCTGCCTTCACAGAAAAGCGCCGGACGGACTTTGCTAAGCTGCCGGCGGCCTGATTATCGCGCACGCGGCCCATTCGCCATCACCTCCTTATGCCATCACACCGGGATGTTCCGCCAGGCATTATAGTACCCGTGCGGGCGAAATGGTTTCGTCTTTCGGACGGCATAGCGTCCTACAATAACCCATGGACGCAAATACAATAGCGGCTCAGGCAGGTTTCGGCGCAATTCCCGGCTTGCGGGGGAACGGCGCTATTCTATGATCTGCTGATTCGATTCGGATAGCCGTCCAAGGTAGGTGTGGATGGACTCTGGACGTGAAATTTGACAGGGATGGGCGGCCAGATTTTGACCAAGTGGCTTGGCAGGTATGAGATTGTTTCTCGTCGGGGTCAGTCTTGAGCAATCCTGATTGGGGTATTAGATGTGTGGCCTAGCAGGGTCGTTAGAGCGTGAACCGGCCACGCCGGCCGAGATCCTGACCCGTCAGGTCCAGGCCATGGCGGCCACGCTGCTGCATCGGGGGCCGGACTCGGGCGGCCATTGGGTCGATGCCGATGCCGGCATCGCCCTGGGCCATCGCCGCCTGTCGATCATTGATCTCTCCGCCGAGGGGGCCCAGCCCATGGCCTCCCACGATGGCCGCTATGTCATCGCCTACAACGGCGAGGTCTATAACTTCGCCGAATTACGCCAAGAATTATCGGCGACAGGCCATGGTTTCAACGGTCATTCGGATACCGAAGTGATTCTGGCCGCGATTGTCGAATGGGGCGTGGAGGCCGCAGTGGGACGCTTTGTCGGCATGTTCGCCATCGCCTTGTGGGATCGTCGGGACCGCACCTTGGTGCTGATCCGCGACCGGCTGGGGATCAAGCCGCTGTATTACGCGCAAATGGGCCGGCATCTGATCTTCGCTTCGGAAATTCAGGCCCTGCGCGCCCATCCGTCTTTTCAAGGTGTTATCGACCGGGACGCCCTGGTCCTCTACCTGAAACGAAACTGCGTGCCCGCGCCCGGAACCATTTACGCTGGCGTACGTAAGCTGCCGGTCGCGACAATCCTGCGCTGTGGACCGGATGGCAAGATCGATTTAGCACCATACTGGTCCTTGCGCCAGGTGGCCGAACAGGGCCAGGCAAACCGCTTTCGGGGCAGCGAAAAAGAAGCCGCAGGGGAACTAGAAAAGTTGCTGGCCGAGGCGGTGCGCTGCCGTATGGTGGCTGATGTTCCGTTGGGGGTATTTCTGTCGGGAGGTATAGATTCATCCACTGTCGCGGCCCTGACGCAGCAGCAATCCAGCCGCCCGATCCAGACCTTTTCCATCGGCTTCTCCGCTGCTGGCTATGATGAGGCCGTCGACGCGCGGGCTGTCGCCAAACATTTGGGCACCGATCATAACGAGCTGTATCTATCCGAGGCCGATGCCTTGGATGTGGTGCCCCGTCTGGGTGGGATGTATGATGAGCCATTCGCCGATTCATCGCAGATACCGACCTATCTGGTGTCAAAAATGGCCCGGGAAAAAGTCACCGTGGTCTTGTCCGGGGATGGTGGAGACGAAATTTTTGGCGGTTACAACCGTTATCTTTGGGTAGAGCGCCTGATCCGCGCCACCGGCTGGTTGCCAGGTCCCGTCAAAGGCGCCCTGGCCACCCTGTTGACCGCCCTGCCGCCACAGCAATGGGACCGTCTGGCGAAATATCTGGGCCAGAACAATCCAGGCGACAAACTGCACAAGCTGGCCGGTGTCCTGCACGCCCGCGATGCGGCCCAGATGTACGAAGGCCTGACCAGCCATTGGCCCCAGGCCGAAGCCATGGTGCTGAACCGGAGTGGCGGGTTGGCCCCGCATCAGGGCGCCGATCTGGCGAACCCGGCCCACGCGATGATGTATCTGGATGCCATGACCTATATGCCCGACGACATTTTGACCAAGGTCGACCGCGCCTCCATGGCCGTCAGCCTGGAAGCTCGGGTGCCCCTGCTGGATCATCGCGTCGTGGCCTTCGCCTGGTCCCTGCCGCTCACCATGAAGCTGGGCGGCGGCGTATCTAAGCGGCTGCTGCGCCAAGTGCTCTACCGCCATGTGCCCAGGGCATTGATCGAGCGGCCCAAAATGGGCTTCGCGGTGCCGATCCACGACTGGTTGCGCGGCCCCTTGCGCGAATGGGCTGAGGATTTGCTGGCGCCCGAACGCCTGAGAGGTGACGGCTATTTCAATCCCGCCCCGATCCGCCGCCTCTGGGCCGAACATCTTTCGGGCCGACGCAATTGGCAACATCAGCTGTGGGATATTCTGATGTTCCAGTCCTGGCTGGACGGTCGGGCACAATGACCGGACCGCGTTTGTTATTCCTGATGAACGAAGCCTTGTTTTTTACCACGCACCGTTTACCCGTGGCCCTGGCCGCGCAAAAGGACGGCTACGAGGTACATGTGGCGGCCCCCTTCGAGGCCGCCTCCGTCGCGGTCATTCGTGATTGCGGCTTTCAATATTACGACCTGCCCCTGAAACGGGGCGGCCGCGGCCTGTTGGGAGAGACGCGCCTGCTTGTCAGCTGTTTGCGTCTAATCCGCGGGATCAAACCGGATCTGGTGCATCACGTGGCCATGAAACCGGTCATTTTCGGGGGCTTGGCCTCGCGCCTGTTGGGGGTGCCGGGGGTGGTGCACGCGGTTACCGGCCTGGGTTTTTTATTCATCCGGGACGATTGGCCGGCCAGGCTGATCCGGGCCCTGATCATGCCCTTGTACCGCTTTGCCTTGGGCCACCCGAATGCCCGGGTGATCTTTCAAAATCCCGATGACTTGAGGCTTTTTCTCGATCACGGCCTAGTCCGCCAAGACATCACCCTGATGATCAAGGGTTGTGGCGTGGATATGACGACCTTTACCCCCATCTCCCCGCCAGACGGGCCTGTCGTGGTCATGTTTCCGGCACGCATTCTGGGTGACAAGGGGGTGCATGAATTCATCCATGCCGCCCGGCAGCTGAAAGCCGCCGGCACCACCGCCCGCTTCATCCTGGTCGGCCGCCGCGATCCGGCCAATCCCACGGACGTGGCCGAGGCGACGATCCGTGGCTGGGAGGCGGAAGGACTGGTCGAATGGTGGGGCTTTCGCACGGATATGCCGGCGGTTTTAGCCCAGGCCCACGTTATCTGCATGCCCAGCTATCGTGAAGGCCTGCCCCGCGGCTTGATAGAGGCGGCGGCCTGCGGTCTGCCCACTGTCACCGCCGATGTGCCCGGCTGCCGGGAAGTTGTCCGCCACGGGGAAAGCGGTTTTCTGGTGCCCGTGCGGGATGGCCCGGCCACCGCCGCCGCCATTAAAAAACTACTGGATGATACCGACTTGCGTGCGGCCATGGGCCTTGCGGCCCGCCAGCTGGCCCTGGCGGAATTCACGGTCGAGGCCTTTGTTGCCGATACTTTGGCTGCCTATGATGCGGTTCGGCCGGCAAAGGGCGCGGGTTGATGCCGTCCGCCCGAGCCCGCCCGCTGTTCCTACTGGCCGCCCTGTTTGCTCCCGTGGGCATCGTTGCGCCAAAAGCCCTGGTGCTGTTGTTGTTCGTCGTCGCCCTATGGCTGCTGCCACGGCGTTGGCGTCAGGGCCAGTTGCGCCGTCCTTTCCAGGGCCGCAGCGCCATTCTGGCCGCCATGATAGGTGCCTGGGCCCTGCTCTCCGCCCTGTGGGCGTTGGATGACGCAGCCGCAATTTGGACCTTTGCAAGATTGGTAGGCGTGGCCGCCATGGCGCTGATCGTGCTCGACGGTATAAATGACCTTGAACCTGGCGATAGAGGCCCGATCGGCCGGGTATTGGTGGCCGCTTTTACCCTCGCGGCCCTGCTGTTGGGGTTGGAAAGCCTGTCCGGCGCCGCCGCCTACCAATTATGGTTTGAGTGGCTGGGACGGGCTGATGAATTTCAGAGAACCATTCTGAACCGGTCTGAAACACTGCTGCTGCTGGCCGCCGGACCCTGCGCCTTGGTCTTGTTGCAGCGGGACCGCCGGGTCTGGGCTACGACGGCGATCGCGGCCGCCATGGCGGTGATCATGCTGGGCGTCTCTAACAGCAATCAGATTGCAGGGGCGCTGGCGCTGGCGGGCGCGGTTGTGGCCTGGTGGTCCGGGCCGTGGCTGCAGCGTCTATTAGCGGGCCTTTTGGTGGTCGGAGTTCTGGGCGCGCCGCTATTGCCCACCACTTTGCTGGCGCCGGAGCGCCTGGCCGGATATTTCAACAGTAACCACTATTCCGGTTTGCATCGCCTGCATATCTGGCGCTTCACGGCCGAACGCATCGCCGAAGCGCCGGTTCTGGGCTGGGGCATGGACGCCTCGCGGCGGATACCCGGCGGCAATACCAAGCTGCCAGGGGGAGGCAACATAATGGGCCTCCACCCACATAATGCGAGCCTGCAAATCTGGTTGGAACTTGGTGGCGTCGGGGCGGTTTTATGGGCGATATTGCTGGCTGGCCTGTGGTTGCGTGCCGGGGACCTAGGCCGGCGTAGCGAACGGGCCGTGGCCACCGGACTGCTGCTGGCGGGCCTTACCGTGGCCAATCTCAGCTTTGGGATCTGGCAGACTTGGTGGCTGGTGGCCTTATCCTTGGGCTGTGTCATGTTCGCTCTGGCCGTTCGCCTGCGCCCTAAATCTAAAAAGTAAATGAATGATTAAACATATAAGGATTTTTTGATGCTTGCGCGATTCCAGCCTATTTGCTAAACAGCGCCGCAGACTTCACCAACGGTGATTCGTAACCGTTATATGGGCCTGAAATTTCTACTGTGGCGGCCTGTTTGAACAATTTTGGATCAAAGAAAATCGCTTTTCGATATCTAGTGATTGGAAAAACCGTTCTTTTTTAAACGGTCCGAGCGTATCTACATGGGATATACTCTAACGGACAATAGGGCTTGCTTCGATCAGCCCCTGGGAGACCATCCATGAGCGCGTTTACCGACTATAAGGTTGCCGACATTTCACTGGCCGATTGGGGCCGCAAGGAAACCACTATTGCCGAGACCGAGATGCCGGGCCTGATGGCGTTGCGCGAGGAATTCGGTCCCAGAAAACCCTTGCAGGGCGCCCGCATCGCCGGTTGTCTGCATATGACAATCCAGACGGCGGTGTTGATGGAAACCTTGTTGGCGCTGGGCGCGGAAGTGCGCTGGTCATCCTGCAACATCTTTTCCACCCAGGATCAGGCCGCCGCCGCCATGGCCGCGGCGAAGATACCCACCTTCGCCTGGAAGGGTGAAACAGAGGAGGAGTTCTGGTGGTGTATCGAGCAGACCATCATCGGGCCCGACGGCTGGCGCCCTAACATGATCCTGGACGATGGCGGCGACCTCACCGGCCTCATGCACGAAAAATATCCTGAGCTGATGAAGGATGTGCGCGGCTTGAGCGAGGAAACCACTACCGGCGTCCACCGTTTGTACGAGATGGCGCGGGACGGCACCCTGGTAGTCCCCGCCATCAACGTCAACGATTCGGTCACCAAGTCCAAATTTGATAATCTTTATGGCTGCCGGGAAAGCCTGGTGGACGGCATCAAGCGCGCCACGGATGTTATGATGGCGGGTAAGGTTGGCGTAGTCTGTGGCTTTGGCGACGTGGGCAAAGGTTCCGCTGCTTCGCTGCGCAGCCAGGGGGCCCGGGTGATGGTCACCGAGATTGATCCCATCTGCGCCCTGCAGGCGGCCATGGAAGGCTATCAGGTCGCGACCATGGAAGAGGCTGCGCCCCTGGGCGATATCTTTGTGACCTGCACCGGCAACAAGGATGTCATCACCATAGAGCATATGCGGGAGATGAAGGACCGGGCCATCGTCTGCAATATTGGCCATTTCGATAGCGAAATTCAAATCGATGCCTTGCGTAATCACCCTTGGCACAACGTCAAGCCCCAGGTTGACGAGGTCGAACTACCCAATGGCCGCCGCCTGATCGTTCTAGCCGAAGGGCGCTTGGTGAACCTGGGCTGCGGCACCGGCCACCCCAGCTTTGTGATGAGCGCCTCGTTCACCAACCAGGTGCTGGCGCAAATCGAGTTGTGGGAAAAACATGCCGAATATGAGTGCAAGGTCTATACCCTGCCCAAGCATTTGGACGAGAAGGTCGCGGCCCTGCATCTGGAGAAGCTGGGCGTACATCTGACCACGTTGAGCAGCGAGCAAGCCAAATATATCGGCGTCGGTACCGAAGGCCCGTTCAAGCCAGACTATTACCGCTACTAACGCGATCGCCCCGGCCTTGCTTGTCTTGGCGTCGAACGGCGCTTAAGCTTCGCAGCAGTAACACTGCGCAGAGGACGACAGAGATGGGCGGCTGGGCTGATTTGTTTGCCGTGGCGACTGGTGATGGGGATTGAGCAACCCCCCAATATTTGAGAGCCGCCGATTATTGCCCAATACGGAGGCAACGGCGGCCGCGGCAGCCAGCGTGGCGGCACTGGCCCGGCGGGGGGACGTGTTTTGTCTGTACGGTGACCTGGGCGCGGGCAAGACGACCTTTGCCCGTGGCTTTCTACACGCCCTGGCCGTCGATGAAGACATACCCAGTCCGACTTTCAATCTATTGCTGACCTACGATACCGCCCTGGGTACAGTCTGGCATTTCGATCTGTATCGTCTTGCCGCGCCCGATGAGGTCATCGAGTTGGGCATCGAGGATGCTTTCGACGACGGCATCTGCCTAATCGAATGGCCCGAACGCCTGGGGCCGTGGTTGCCTAGGCACCGCATTGAAATTCATTTGTCCGAAGCCGGGGACGGTGACAGCCGGCAATTGTCGCTGCGCGCGATCGGCGATGCCTCTGGCCCCGAACGCTGGCAAATCCTTTGGTGAGGGCATGCTGAGCACGGCGCATGTGACTGCCTTCCTGGGGCATCTTAAGTGGCGGGACGCCAGCCGCGCGCCCTTGGCGGGCGATGCCTCTTCTCGCCGTTATGAACGTCTGACTCTGGGAGACCGCAGCGCATTGTTGATGGTGGCCCCGACGAGCAAAACTGCCACGAGTTTTATCTCTGTCGCCAGCCTGTTGGACACGGTGAACCTGTCCGCGCCACTAATTCTGGCCGCCGACCCGAATAATGGGTTGCTGCTGGTGGAGGATTTTGGTGATGATACATATACTGCCCTATTGGATAGCGGATCGGCACCCTTGCCCTTGTATCGGCTTGCCGTCGACACCTTGATCCATCTGCACCGAAATTTTGTTGCGGAACCTGAAACCGCTTCCTTGCCGGTGTTCGACGGGCCGCAGTTCCTGCAACAGACCATGTTGTTCTGTGAAAGTTATCTGCCCCAAATTCTGGGCCCGGTGGGCGAGAGCATAATTGCCGATTTCAGCCGTGCCTGGACTGTGCCCTTGCGTCAAGCCATGGCCGTGCCGCAATCGCTGCTGCTGCGGGATTTTCATGCAGGAAATCTAATTTACCTAGCGGGCCGCCCATCGGTTCAGGCCTGCGGTCTAATTGATTTTCAGGATGCCGGCATTGGCCCGGTGACATACGATTTGGTTTCGCTACTGCAGGATGCCCGGCGCGACGTCGGCGCGGACGTGACAGCGGATTGTCTAGCCCGATACCACGTCGCCTTTCCGCACATTGCCCCGGCGGATTTCGAGTTATCCCATGCCGTCATGGCGGCGCAACGCCACGTTCGTGTCATCGCCGTTTTTACCCGCCTAGCTAGGCAGGGACAGCCAGGCTACCTAGTCCATCTACCCCGGCTCTGGCATTTGCTGGATCAGGCGCTGCGGCATCCGGCACTGGCCCCGGTCGCGGTCTGGTTCGAGGCCCACGTACCGCCGCAGGTGCGGTCCTAGTTTGCGGCGGCGTGGCTTGCGGCCAGGTTCAGGCGGCGACACAGGCAAATTAGCAACCTCGTCAAAAACAGCGGCGCCCCGAAGGCATTCAACGGCATCACGATCAGTGGCAATTGCCAACAGGCCGCAACGATGCCCATTTCGCCTCGCCGCCGACCGTTTTCAACCGCCGCCCAGACCAGATAGATCGATGCCACTGAGATCATGCCCATGTCGTAATTGGAGCCCTTCGGGCCGGCCACCAGGTTCGCGGCGAACAGCAGGGAAACCTGCAAACGCCAATCCCCGGACCTGCGAAAGACCCGATAGACCATGACTATGGCAGCAACGGCCAGAACCGCCTGCAGGGCTAGTCTCAGGGATCCGGATAAACTGGCGATCCGCCCGGACATGAGCCAGCTTACCATCATCCATTGAAACAGCCTTTCGCCCCCTGTCATGAAGCGTGTCTGGAAGGGCAGGGCGGAGTGGTAATAGCGCGAAGCTGGCCAGGGTCAGGGCAGTGGTAATAAATTAGTTCTAGCCCAGAAAAAAATCAGAAAACTGGACGGCGCTAGCAATAACAGCCAGGGAAAATGTTTAGACGGCCAGAACATGTGCACCGCGTACAGCATCAGAAACAGGACGCAGAGGCCCCAAAAAACGAAAGCGCCGAGATAAGGCTGGCTGGATAGCTTCTAGGTCAGGAACAGGGTATCGGGCGGAAAGGACCAGAAATATAGCGGGAAGCAGGGCCCATCGGCTGGCGCTGTGCTGCCGCGAACGTCCCCTGATCGAAAATATCCGCCGCGCGGTTGGCCTCCACCCATTGCGATGCGGTCCAAAGATTTATGAAATCGCGGCCCGCCGCATGGATCAAGCCGTCGTGGTCGCCGCGCCACAAAGAGACATAGGCGGCTGAGGCGACCAGATAGGCAATAGCAAGCCGGTGGCAGGGCTGATAACCAGGCCAAGACGGCGGTCATGGCCCGCCATCATTATTCCGCTGCCGAGATTTCCGCCGAACGCTGGCTCTCCAAATGCTGATTCAGGCGGGGCATGACCTGCTCCGCCAGCAGGCTCATGGAGCGGCGCCAAATAGCCTGATCGTCCCAATCGTGGCCAACCATCAACAGGGTGCCAAATTCACCCCACTGCTCGCACAACGCCACCAGTTGATCCAGCACGTCGGCGGCATCACCATGGGTTACCATAGAACGGATAATATCATTCAGTTCCAAATCATCGTCGGTGACGGCGGTATCAGGCTTCAACATCTCCAAGATGCCGCGGCGGCGGTATTGATCCATGAAATAGCGGAAATAGAAGCTCAGGCCGCCGTTGGGATCCGCCACGTAGTCTTCGGCCCGTTGGGCATCATCCGTGACCAGGATGGAGCGGGCGATGCGCCAGACCTTGGGGTCCGCCCGCCGTCGCACATTCTCACAACCCTTTTTATAGGCTTGCCAATGGCTTTGGATATAGCGGGATTGAATGAAATTAGCGGAAACAATTTCCCAGCCCCGTTCCGCCGCCATGGTTGCTGATGATGAATGGGGTGAGACGATGGACAAACAAACGGTTGGGAAAGGTTGCTGGTAAGTTCGACAGATCTGCCCGATGCCCAGGTGCGGTATGACGGCATCTTGCAGTTTCACGGGCCAGTATTTGCCGTCTATGTCATAGCCCGGGCCGCCCGACGTCCAGATCTCTTGAATAATGCCGATGGATTCCAACATCATTTCGCGGCGCTGTTTCTGATCGGTTAGGCTCAGCAATTCAAAATCACTGATCAGGCCGCCGGGGCCGATGCCCATGATATAGCGACCCCGTGACATATGATCAAAATTGGCGACTTGCGCTGCCACTTGCGCCGGGTGCTGTTGCGGTAGGTTCAAAACGCCGGAGGCGAATTTTATGGCCTTGGTCTGCTCGATCAGCGAGGCGAAGAACATCAGGGACGAGGCTACGGGCTCGGCGGTGGAGCTGACATGTTCGCCACACCAGGCTTCCGCCATGCCCAGGCTGTCGGCTAGCAACACGGCCTCCCGATCCTCGGACAAAACATCCGTCAGGTTTCGGGCCGGGTCGTGTAGGGGCATCGTGAACATGCCGAGTTGCATGGGCGATCTCCTAGTACGTGGGGTCAGGAATGGTCAATTGACAGCATAGGTGCGGACAAAATCCATGTCGATGGTCAGGCCCAGACCGGGGCGGTCCGGAATGTCGATCCGTCCACCCTCAACCGTGAAACGCTGCGCCACCAGATCGTGCATCAAGGGATTATGACCCAGGGAATATTCCACGATAAAGGCTGCCGGCGCCGTGGCGCAAATTTGCAGGCCGGCGGCGAACATGACCGCCCCGCCCCACATGTGCGGCGCCAGGCGGATTTGCTGACTGCTGGCCAGGGCGGCGATGCGCATGGCCTCGGTTATGCCGCCACAGATGGCCAGATCCGGCTGAAAGATATCGACCGCGCGGGCCATGGCCAGGTCGCGGAAATCAAAGCGGGTGAAGATACTTTCCCCCGCCGCGATGGGGATATCGGTACTGGCACGGATCTCGGCGCAGCCCGCGATGTCGTCCGCTGTAACCGGCTCCTCCAGCCAGGCCAGATCGCAATCGGCGACCAGACGGCAGAACCGCTTGGCTTCGGCGCAATCAAAGGTCCCGTGGGCATCGGCCATTATCGCCACGCCTTCGCCCAGGTATTCGCGGGCGGCGGCGACCCGCCGGGCCGAGGTTCGGGCATCGCCATCTGCGGAGCCAACCCGCATTTTCACGGCGCCGAAACCGGCGGCAGCCATATAACCGGCCAATTGTTCGCCGATGCTCTCAGCCGGGGCCCAGCCGCCCGATGCATAGGCCGCCAGACTGTCACGACATTTGCCACCTAAAAGCTGCCAGACCGGCACCCCCAAGGATTGGCCCAGAAGATCCCAAAGCGCAATGTCGATGCCGCTGATGGCGGAAATGGTCAGGCCGCGCCGGCCCAAGGCCGGAAAGACATGCCCCCGCTCGACCGCGAAATGAGTCCGGCTGCCATTATACATTTCCTCCCAATGGCCGGCGATGCGGCGGGCATCCTGACCGATCAACTGTGCACCCAACTCGTCCTGGATCAATGCCACCAGGGCCCGGCCATCGCCCAGATTGCCGACCCCGGCCTTGGCCTCGCCATGGCCGATCAGGCCGTCCTCGGTCTCGATGCGCACCAGCACCGTATTGAAAGAGCTCATGCGCCCAAAGTCAGAGGTATGCTGCTTGTCCTCGGGTATGGGTACGCAAAGCCAGGTGGCCTCGACAGATCTGATCTTCATGCGCCTGCCATCCTTCTTCCACTTTTCCTGTCATCTAAACCAGTTCGACAATCATTTCCACCTCTACCGGGATCTGGAAGGGCAGGGAGCTCATGCCGACAGCGGATCGGGCATGCCGTCCGGCTTCGCCAAAAATCTCGAACATCAGGTCGGAAAATCCGTTGATGACTTTCGGATGCTCGCAAAAATCTGCTGTGGCATTCACCATGCCGAAGACTTTGACGACGCGCTTGACCTGATCCAGGCTACCGATCTCGGCCCGCAGGGTAGCCAGAGCGTTCAGGCCCACCAGCCGGGCCGCGGCCTGGGCCTCTTCTATGCTCACGTCGGCGCCGACTTTGCCGGTGAGGGAGCTATTATCCGGCTTGCGCGGACCTTGACCTGAAATATAAATCAGATTACCGGTCCGCACTGCCCCCACATAGCTGCCCACCGGGGTTGGCGGCATTGGCAGCTCGATACCTAGTTCCTTCACCCTCGCTTCAGCACTCATTGTTCAATCTCCCTTGTTGATGGTCTGCATTTCGCCGTGCCTAGCTTATCATTACCCGCATGGGGTCACGAGGTTAGGTGTGCAGAATTGGGTGAATTCGGGATCAGATAGCCGGTGCTGCGCGCGGGCTGGTTTATTGATGATCTGACACCGGCCGGCCTGGCGCACGGTTATGTTCTGCAGTCGCCACGTGGTCATGCGCTGCGCTTATCACCGGCTTGGATGGTTTCCTGCAGCTGTTTGAATATGCCTTTCCCTAATTCCGCCGATACCAAATCTAGAACGCTTTTGCCGGTCGCATCCTGGTGCACGTAATCGACAAGGATGCTGCCGAACAGGCGATAAATGAAATCAGCCGAATTAAAGACGACCTCAAGGACACAGAAATTGTCCAGATAGGGGCGCAAGTCAGCCGGATCGCATCACGCCGGGGCGGATAGGTCCGCCCGCCGCACAAGTCGTACCAATGGGTGGCCAAGGCGGTGAGGGCGTTCAACGCTTCGGCCAGCGGACTGACCGTGGATATCATTGTTATGGCCATGGCGTTAGCCTGAATGCCAGCGATAAAGCTGATCGGAAGGTTTCGCGATGGCGGCCAGGCTCGGACAGGCAATAAGCGGACGGAAGCGCGGAAAACTCATTTTCATCCTAGATTTATCGGGATCGCAACATTGATCGCTGGATGCCCTCGGTCTTTCATCAAATATCCGTTTGCCCGGTCAACGAAGTATTAACAGCGCTCCTCGACTCACGGCTTTTCTAACCAATGTGCGCTGGACGGCGGGGTGGGAATTGCCTATATCCAGCCCATGGGTCAGATGAAGCAAACCTTTCTGAAGATGCATGGCGCAGGCAACGATTTTGTTGTGCTTGATTTGCGCCTTGGCTCTTTGCGCGTGGACGCCGCCCTGGCCCGGGCCATGGCGGACCGCCATACGGGCGTCGGCTGCGATCAGGTTATCTCGATCGAGCCGTCTGATCAGGGCGATGCCTTCATGCGCATTCACAATCCCGATGGTAGCGAAGCGCAAGCCTGCGGCAACGGCACCCGTTGCGTGGCCAGCCTGCTATTTGCCGAAAGCGGCCGCGATCATGCGACTATCGAAACCCGGGCCGGCCTGGTGCCCAGCCGCCTGGTCGAAGACGGGGGCATAGAAGTGGACATGGGGCCCGCCTATCTGGACTGGCAGGACATTCCATTGGCCCATGCGATGGACAGTTTGTGTCTGGATCTGTCACTTGAACCGGATCGGGGGCCCGCGTTGGCGGAGCCCTGCGCGGTCGGCATTGGCAATCCTCACGCGGTATTCTTTGTTGACGATCTGGACGCGGTCGACCTTGCGGCGGTTGGCCCGGTTTTAGAGAACAACGCCCTTTTTCCTGAACGGGCCAACATCGGTGTGGTCCAGGTCCTGGGCGTCGATGCGTTGCGTCTGCGGGTCTGGGAACGGGGGGCGGGATTAACCCTGGCCTGTGGTTCGGGCGCCTGCGCCGCCCTGGTCGCCGCTCACCGGCGCGGCAAATGCGGGCGCCGGGCAAGGCTGAACCTGGATGGCGGTGCCTTGACCGTCGAATGGCGTGCCGGTGATGGCCACGTCCTGATGACCGGCCCGGCGGCAACCGCCTTTTCAGGTGTTATAGATGACAGCCTGATCGGCCCAGCAACGCGGGCAGGGACGCAGCCTGGATCAAGATCAGTGGCATGAGGGAACTGCAAGTTATAAATTTTGGCTGCCGCCTGAATGCCTATGAGGCTCAGGTGATGCGGGACCAGGCGGAAAGTGCGGGCCTGCACGATGCGGTCATCGTTAACACCTGCGCGGTGACCAATGAGGCGGTGCGTCAGGCTCGTCAGGCCATCCGGAAGGCACGCCGGCAACGGCCAGGGGCGACCATCGTGGTGACAGGCTGCGCGGCACAGTTGGAGCCCGCGGCGTTCGCGGCCATGGACGAGGTCGACCGGGTCCTTGGCAACCGGGAAAAACTGCATGGAGCGAATTTTGTCATGCCTCTGGACGGCAAGATTCTGGTTGAAGATATCATGTCGGTGGAACAACTGGCGGGCCATCTGGTGCCCGGCTTTGACGGCCGCAGCCGCGCCTTCATGCAGGTGCAACAGGGCTGCGACCACCGTTGCACGTTTTGCATTATCCCATTCGCCCGCGGCCCCTCGCGCTCGGTAACCATGGGCGCAATTGTTCAGCAGATCAGGACGCTGGTAGAAAATGGTTATGCCGAGGTGGTTCTAACCGGCGTTGATATCACGGCCTATGGCAATGACCTGCCGGGCCGGCCCAGCTTGGGCCAACTGGTGCGCCGGTTGTTACGCGCGGTGCCAGAACTGCCGCGCCTGCGACTGTCGTCCCTGGATGCGGTGGAAATCGACCCGGATCTGGAACAGGTGTTGCTGTATGAGGAACGGGTAATGCCCCACTTACACCTTAGTCTGCAGGCGGGCGACGATTTAATTTTGAAGCGCATGGCCCGCCGTCATAGCCGGGCCCAGGCCATCGACCTATGCCGGCGCTTGCGCGCTGGCCGCCCCGATATGGTGTTCGGCGCCGATTTGATCGCCGGCTTTCCTACCGAGAGCGAGGTGCAATTCCAGAATTCTCTGTCCCTGATCGATGACTGCGGGCTGACCTATTTGCACGTTTTTCCTTACTCCGAGCGGCCCGGCACGCCGGCGGCGCGCATGCCCCAGGTCCCGGGAGACGAGAGGCGACGGCGCGCTGCCTTGTTGCGGGATAAGGGCGCGGCATCGTTGGCCGGATTTTTGGACGGCCAGGTTGGGCGCAGGCAACGCATGTTGCTGGAACGGCCGGGCCAGGGACGCAGCGAGCAATTCGCGCTGATTCTTCTGGATCAGCCCGCAGCGGCCCCGAAAAGCGGGATCGTCAACGTCGATATCGTCGCGGCAACCCCGGACCACTTGATCGGGCGCCTGGCCGCATGAGCATGGGTAAGCCCGGCCTGTTTTCACGGCTGAAGGCGGGGCTCAGCCGCACGGCGGGCAACTTCAACACCAGCCTGACGGCGGTATTCACCAAACGCAAATTGGATGCGGCGGCCCTGGAAGAGTTGGAGGATCTGCTAATCGCCGCAGATCTAGGCCCGGCCGTCGCGGCGCGGGTCAGCGGCCGGTTCGCAGCCGACAGTTTTGACAAGGAAATCAGCGGCGACGAGATTAAAGCGGCCCTGGCGGACGTGGTGACCGAAATATTGGAACCAGTGGCCCGGCCCTTGATCTTTGACGGATCAAAACGCCCCCATGTGGTTTTGGTCATCGGCGTGAATGGTACGGGGAAGACCACGACCATCGGCAAAATTGCCTATAATTTGCGGGCGGAAGGCAAATCTGTTGTCCTGGCCGCCGCCGATACCTTCCGCGCCGCGGCCATTGAACAGTTGGAGATTTGGGGCCAACGCACCGGTGCGGTCGTAGTCCGGCGTGATGTTGGCGCCGATCCGGCGGCGGTTGCTTACGAGGGGATGCAGCAGGCCAAATCCATGGGGGCCGATGTACTTTTGGTGGACACCGCAGGGCGCTTGCAAAACAAGACCTATCTGATGGATGAATTGGCCAAGGTCGTGCGGGTGCTGGGCAAATTGGACAATACCGCGCCGCACGATTGCCTTTTAGTGTTGGACGCGACCACCGGACAGAATGCCTTGTGCCAGGTGGAGGTCTTTGCCGAAGTCTGCAACGTCACCGGCCTGGCAATGACCAAGTTGGACGGCACCGCCCGCGGCGGCGTGCTGGTCGCCTTGGCGGAACGTTTTGCCCTGCCAGTACATTTTATTGGCATCGGCGAGGGGGTTGATGATTTGCAGCCCTTTGCCGCCGCGGAATTCGCCCGCGCTGTTGTTGGACTGAAAGAATAATCGGCAAATTTCCAGCTGCCGCAGACAGCGACCGGTAATGCTCACAACAAAAAAGAACTAAGCTACGGCGTATAGAAACCGAAAATATTCATAATACTCTATTGTCTATATTTAAAATTATAAAATATATAATAATGTAATAGTAATTTCTAAAATTCGTATACTTATAATGTATTTTAATATAGTAATATTAGCAGTATCATTTCATCATGGATGATTGGGGCGGTATTTGCCGGCTATTTTGTGCGGTTTGACCAGCCAAACAGGGTCTGCGAAGATAATTTGTTAACGGAAAATAAGATGATTGAATTAATTCTAATTGTCGATGACGATCCGGATTTGCGGCTGGTTTTGCGCGATCATCTGGAACCTGAGGAGTTCGCCGTCATTGATGCCGCCAATGGCGCCGAGATGCGCGCGGTGATTGAATAATAGCCGGTAGATCTGGTAATCCTCGACCTGAAATTGCCTGATGGCGATGGCCTAATCTTGGCCAAGGTTCTGCGCGAAAAGACCGATGCGGGTATCGTCATGCTGACCGGCAAGGGTGCATCCGTCGATGTGGTCGTTAGTTTGGAAGTTGGCGCCGACGATTACGTAACCAGGCCGTTTAAATCACGGAAATTACTGGCCCGCATTCGCAGTGTGCTGCGCCCTACGGTTCCAGGCTGGCGCTTTGAAAGCGCCTTTCAACGTTTGACCAACCCGCAGGGCCAGGACACCCAATCAACGGCGGGGAAATCCTGGCTCTTGCAAACCTTGATTGATAATGTGGGCAGAACCGTGGATCGGGATACTCTGCACCGCGAGGCGCTGGGTTATGTCATGCAAGCCGGCAGCCGGAATATTGACGTCCTAATTGGGCGCCTGCGGCAAAAACTGAACAAATATGGCACCAAGGAAAGCGTGATCAAATCGGTCCGTGGCGTTCGCTATGAATTCATCGGCATGATTAAACGCGAATAGAGAAAATTCAGAATGAAAATGCCCTAGGACCGCCGCGGAAATCCAAGGTTGATGTTTAAAGCCAGTGCTCGGCTGGTGCTTTTGACTGCCGCTTGCGCCGCCGCCAGTCGGGCGATGGGCACGCGGAAGGGCGAACAGGATACATAATCCAGGCCAATGGCCTGACAAAAGGCGATGGAGGCCGGATCGCCGCCATGTTCACCGCAGATGCCCAATTTCAAACCGGCCCGGGTCTTGCGCCCCCGCTTGGCCGCCAATTGCACCAATTCACCGACGCCCTCTTTGTCCAAGGTCGCGAACGGATCGGCATCCATGACGCCTTTGCCGCGGTAATCTTCCAGAAAACTAGCCGAATCATCGCGGCTGATACCGAATACCGTCTGGGTAAGATCATTGGTGCCAAACGAGAAAAATTCTGCCTCTTCGGCAATTTCGCCGGCCCGCAGTGCGGCGCGCGGCAGCTCGATCATGGTGCCGATCAGATAATCCAGGCTAATACCCTGTTCCGTTGAAACCAGATCAGCCACGGCGGCGATGCGTTCCTTTAAATATACGAACTCCGCCTTGCTGGCGATCAGCGGGATCATAACCTCCGGCACCACGGTTTCGCCTAGCTCGGAACTGACGATGGAGGCCGCCTCGAAGATGGCCCGCGCCTGCATCTCATAAATTTCTGGATAGGAAATGCCCAAACGGCAGCCACGATGTCCCAGCATGGGATTGTATTCATGCAGCTGGTTGGCCCGATAGCGTAGATCCTCGGCGGAAATTCCCGTCGCGGCGGCCAGCTGCGCCAATTCATCATCGGATTTAGGCAGAAATTCGTGTAATGGCGGATCCAACAAACGGATCGTTACGGGCAAACCGATCATGATGGTGAACAGATCAACGAAATCCTGCCGCTGCATGGGCAGAATCTTGGCTAAGGCCGCCTGCCGGCCCGCCAAATCCTGGGCCAGGATCATCTCACGCACGGCTAGGATGCGGTCGGCATCGAAGAACATGTGCTCGGTACGGCACAGGCCGATGCCTTCGGCGCCGAATTCAATCGCCGCTTTCGCCTCGGTAGGTGTTTCGGCATTGGTGCGGATGCCCAACTCGCGGATCTCGTCCGCCCAACTCATCAGGATACCGAAGTCGCCCGACAATTCCGGCTGTATCGTCGCCACTTCACCCAACATCACGTCGCCGCTGCTGCCATCAATGGTGATGACATCGCCGGCCCCGACGGTGACATCGCCGATCCGCATGGTCTGGGTTTGATAATCAATGCGCAATTGTCCGGCGCCCGAAACACAGGGCCGGCCCATGCCGCGCGCGACCACCGCCGCATGGCTCGTCATGCCCCCACGGGAGGTCAAGATGCCACGGGCCGCATGCATGCCGTGGATATCTTCCGGTGACGTTTCGATCCGCACCAACAGGATTGCCTCGCCTTGAGCAGCCAGGCTCTCCGCCTGATCGGCGGAAAACACCACCTTGCCCGTGGCAGCACCTGGGGAGGCGGGCAGGCCCCGGGTCATGATCTGCCGATTTGCGTCAGGGTCCAGGGTAGGATGCAGCAATTGATCCAGCGAATTCGGATCCACCCGTTGAATGGCCTCTTCCCGGCTTAGCAAGCCCTCGCCAGCCATTTCTACGGCTATTTTTATGGCGGCATTGGCGGAACGTTTACCAGACCGGGTTTGCAGCATATACAGGCTATCCCGCTGCACGGTGAATTCGATATCCTGCATATCCCGGTAATGGGCTTCCAGCCGTTTATATATGATCTCCAATTCAGCGAAGACCTTCGGCATCACCTCTTCCAGCGACGGCTTATCGTCCTTCGCCTCCAGGCGCGCGGCCTTGGTCAGATGCTGTGGCGTACGGATACCGGCAACCACGTCTTCGCCTTGGGCATTGATCAGATACTCACCGAAAAAGCGTCTTTCACCGGTGGAAGGATCGCGGGTAAAGGCGACGCCCGTGGCTGAATCCTCGCCCATGTTGCCAAACACCATGGCCTGGATATTAACGGCGGTGCCCCAACTGGCCGGGATATCGTGCAGGCGGCGATAGGTGGCCGCGCGGACGTTTTGCCATGAACCGAAGACGGCGCTGATCGCACCCCAAAGCTGGGCGCTGACATCCTGGGGGAATGCTTGTCCCCCTTCGCTTTTTATCTTAGCCTTGAACTGATCCACCAGTTGGCGCAGTTCGTCCGACGAAAGATCGGTGTCCAGTTGCAGGCCTAAATTCTCCTTATGAATCTCCAGCAGTTCTTCGAAATGGTAATGATCGATGCCCAGGACAACATCGGAATACATCTGGATAAAACGGCGATAGCTGTCCCAGGCAAAGCGTTCGTTGCCACTTTCCCTGGCCAGCGCCTGCACGGTGCTATCGTTTAACCCAAGGTTCAACACCGTATCCATCATGCCGGGCATGGAAGCCCGGGCGCCGGAGCGGACGGAAACCAACAGCGGGTTGGTGTTATCACCAAACGTCGCGCCGACGATCTTTTCCACCGCCGCTAAGGCGGCGGCAACCTGATCCTGCAAGCCGGTAGGGTAGGTTTCGCCATTTTCATAATAGGCGGTACAGACCTCAGTGGTCAGCGTAAAACCCGGCGGCACCGGCAGGCCCAGACCTGACATCTCGGCCAGGTTCGCACCCTTGCCACCCAACAAATTCTTGTCGGCGGCGCCGCCGTCGGCCCAGCCAACACCAAAGCTGTAAATCCATTTCGTCATGGCAATACCTTTCGGCACCTTTCTATTCAGCCTTCAATCTCGCTAAATTCGGCCACCTTGCGCAAAGTGGCGCGAATTCGCGACAACAGACGCAGACGATTGCCCCGTTGCGCGGGATCTTCACTGTTTACCGTTACTTCGTTAAAAAAATCGTCAATGGGCCGCCGCAAACCGGCCATAGCTGCCATGGCCGCGGCGAAATCTTCGGCGGCCAGCGTGGCATCGATCTTAACGGTTGCCGAGGCGAGCTCTTCCGCCAGGGTCGTCTCCTCATCATGTTGCAGCAGCGCGGGATCGACGGCGCCATCATGAGGCGTGCCGTCCTTTTTTTCCTCGATACGCAGGATATTGGCGGCCCGGCGATAGGCCACCAGCAAATTGGCACCATCTTCGCT
Organism: Alphaproteobacteria bacterium; assembly: GCA_963577885.1. Taxonomy (GTDB): domain Bacteria; phylum Pseudomonadota; class Alphaproteobacteria. Next base: position 6,852 of record CAUZBE010000002.1, on the reverse strand, counting down.
TTCCAGAAACGCCTCCAGGGCGGCTACTCGCGCCATCAGGCGCACCAGATCGTCTTCGCCGCCCAGGGCAAAGATCGCCTGTATCAGATCGTGCCGCACGCCCTGTTCCCGTAAATACACTTTCAGGCGGTCGGCAAAGAAATCCAACAGGTCTAGATCTTTACCATTATCCAGTTGATAGCCGCCAAGCGCCGTCGCAAACACCTCGTGCAACGGCAGCCGCAGATTATTCTCCAACATCATGCGGATGACTCCCAGGGCGGCGCGGCGCAGGGCGAAGGGATCGCGGGAGCCGGTGGGCTTTTGATCGATCGCCCAGAATCCAACCAGGGTATCCAGCTTGTCGGCCAGGGCGAGGCAGACCGCCGTCGGCGCCGTGGGGCACTCGTCGGACGGTCCGACGGGGGAATAATGTTGCAGGATTGCCTCCGCGACGTCTTCGGCCTCGCCATCATTGCGGGCATAGTAGCAGCCCATCACGCCCTGAACTTCGGGGAATTCATAGACCATGTAGCTGACCAGGTCCGCCTTGCACAAATGCGCCGCACGGCGGGCCGTCTCGCCATTCGCACCGGGCACGTATTGCGCCAGAGCGGCGGCCAGCTTTTCGATCCGCGCAACCTTGTCACCCAGGCTGCCCAGCTTGGCGTGAAAAACCATCTCATCCAGGGCCGGCAGGCGGCTTTCCAGGGTTTTTTTCAGATCCTGTTGCCAAAAGAATTCCGCATCCGCCAGACGGGCGGTCAGGACATATTCGTTGCCGGCGATGATCTGTCCGCCGCCGTTCCGCGCCGCCAAATTAGCCACGGTGATGAAATTTGGCGCCAATTTTCCTTTCTGATCGCGGAGGGGTAGATATTTCTGGTTCACTTTCATGGTGGTCACCAGAACCTCAGCCGGGACGACTAGAAAACGCCGGTCGAAGGTGCCCAACATAGGCACCGGCCATTCCACCAGGCCGGCGATCTCCGCCACCAGGCCCTCGTCCGCCGCCAGGCTAAGACCGGCATCCTGGGCCAATTGCGCCGCACCGTCCACGATGCGTTGCCGCCGCTCGGCCGGATCTATCAGCACTTTCGCCGCCGCCAATTTATCCCGGAAATCGGCGAAATCTGAAACGGTAAACGGCTGCGGTGCATGAAAACGGTGGCCCCGAGTTTGATCGCCACTATAGATGCCGGCAAAGGTCAATGGCACGACCCCGCCATCGAACAAGACCAGGATCGATTGCAAGGGGCGCACCCAACGGGTCGTGCCGGACCCCCAGCGCATGGACTTGGGCCAGGGCATCTCGGCAAAGGCGGTGGGCAGTATATCGCCCAGGACTTCGCCGGTGGGCCGGCCCTGGCGTTCGATAATGGCAAACAGGAACGTGCCTTTTGGCATTTCCCGCTCTTCGCATTGCGCCCGGGTAAGGCCGCTACCGCGCAGAAAACCTTCGGTGGCCTTTTCCGGCGCATCCACGCGGGGGCCACGCCGTTCCTCGCGCATGTCGGGTTGGGCCAATGGCAGGCCAGTGATATGCAAAACAAGGCGGCGCGGCGTGACAAAGGCCTCGGCGCCTGCGAAGGGTAATTCCGCTGCCTTCAGGCCAGCACAGACCAGGCGTTTCAGATCGTCCGCCGCGCGAGACTGCATGCGGGCGGGAATTTCCTCTCCGAACAGCTCCAACAGCAAATCCGCCATCTCAGGCTGCCCCCCCAACCGGCTCACCTTCGGCGGCGAGATACGCAGTGGCGCAGGCCTTGGCCATTTCCCGCACCCGACCGATATAGGCGGCCCGTTCGGTCACCGATATGACCCCGCGGGCGTCCAGTAAGTTGAACAGATGCGAGGCCTTGACGCACTGGTCATATGCCGGCAACGGCAGTTTGGCCGTGACCAAAGAAGCGCATTCCGCCTCCGCATCCGCGAAATGGCGAAACAGCATATCTGTATTGGCGTGCTCAAAATTATAGGCTGAGAATTGCTGCTCCGCTGCCAAATAGACATCGGCGTAGGATTTTGACCGCTTGTTCCCCGATTCGTTCCAGGCCAGTTTCTGGAAATGGTCGACCCCCTGGATATACATGGCCAGACGCTCCAGGCCATAGGTCAACTCACCGGAAACCGGGTAGCAGTCATAGCCGCAGACCTGTTGAAAATAGGTGAACTGGCTGACTTCCATGCCATCGCACCAGACCTCCCACCCCAGGCCCCAGGCGCCTAAGGTCGGACTTTCCCAATCATCCTCGACAAAACGGATGTCGTGGTTGGAAGCGTCCAGACCGATGGCGGCCAGGCTGCCCAGGTAGAGATCCTGAAAATCAGGCGGTGACGGCTTCATGATCACCTGGAATTGGTAATAATGCTGCAGGCGGTTCGGGTTCTCGCCATAGCGCCCATCGGTGGGCCGGCGCGAGGGCTGCACGTATGCCGCATTCCAGCTTTTGCTGCCCAGAGAACGCAGGATCGTGGCCCAATGAAAGGTACCAGCGCCCACTTCCATGTCATAGGGTTGCAGGATAACGCACCCCTGTTCGGCCCAATAATGCTGCAAGGCTAGGGTCAGGCCCTGAAAGGTCTTGGTATTAAAGTTCGGCGTGCCGGTCATGGCGGTAGCAAATCCATGGAATTATGAATGCGGCTTCGATTGCGGTCAGGTGCTTGCAGGTTCGAGTTGGGCGCAACCTAGTCGCCGTCCCGCACCTTGGCAATGGCTTGCGGGATCAAACCGCGTAGGGACACTCGGTCCGCTCGCAGCCGCGCGTGTCGGCTGCCACGAAATTACCGCAGACCGGACACGGGCTTAGGTCCAGCGCCTTATTTTCCGCCGGTTTTTCGGCATCGCCGCCGGGTTTCGCCGCTCTGCTGCGTAAACTCCGGGAAATCACCACAACCACGGCGACCACGGCCAGAAGCAACATGATTTTTGGCAGACTAAGCATGGTGGCGCAGCTTACGGTACGGAGGGGTGGCGTCAAGGCAAAGCATGAGTGAATTTGCGCCTTTGATTGGCGCCGGCATTCAACGCCCGTCCTGAATGATCATTTCCGCCGCTTTCTCCGCGATCATAACCACGGGGGAATTGGTATTACCCGACGTGATGGTGGGCATCACCGAGGCATCCACGACGCGCAGGCCGACAATACCGTGTACGGCCAGGCGGCCGTCGACCACGGCCCGGTTGTCGTCACCCATGCGGCAGGTGCTGACGGGATGGAAAATGGTGGTGGCCAGGTCTCCGACCGCCTTGAGCAGGTCGCCCGGGTCATTGCCCACGGCGGCGCCGGGGCGAAATTCCTCCGGCCGATAGGGGGCCAGGGCATCGGCGGCGCAAATTTTGCGGGTCAGGCGGATTGCGTCGGCGGCGACAGCCCGGTCCGCCTCGGTGGAGAGATAGTTCGGGCGGATATGGGGTTGGCGCAGGGGATCAGGGCCGGCGATATGGATGCTGCCTCGGCTTTCCGGGCGGATATTACAGACCGAGGCGGTGAACGCATCGAACGGATGCAGGTCCTCGCCCAGCTTGTCCGTGCTCAAGGGTTGGACATGATATTGCAGATTGGCGGTTTCTTTACTGGGATCGCTTTTGGCGAAGGCGCCAAGCTGGCTGGGCGACATGGTCAGGGGCCCGGTGCGAAACAGGCCATATTCCAAGCCCATGGCGAGGCGCCCCAACAGGCTATTGGCGCGTAGATTCAAAGTGCGGGTGTTAGAGACTTTGTAGACTAGGCGGATTTGTAGGTGATCCTGCAGATTTTCGCCGACACCTGGCAATTCATGGCGCGCCGGTATGCCGTGTTGTTGCAACAATTCGCCCTGGCCGACGCCGGAAAGCTCCAACAATTGCGGCGAGGCGACGGCGCCGCCCGAGAGAATGACCGCGCCCCGCGCCTGGGCCCGGGCCGAGGTGCCGTTGTGAAGATATTCGAGGCCCGTGGCGCGGCCATCCTCGATTATGATACGCGTCGCCTGAGCATGGGTCAGAACCTTCAGGTTGGCTCGCCCCATAACCGGTTTTAGGAAGGCTTTAGCCGCGCTCCAGCGCACACCGCGCCTTTGGTTGACCTGAAAATAGCCACAGCCCTCGTTATCACCGAGATTGAAATCATCGGTCTTGGGAATGCCCACTTCCGCCGCCGCTTCGCGAAAGGCTGCCAGTATCTCCCAGGACAGGCGTTGTTCCTCCACCCGCCATTCACCGTCCGCCCCATGCATATCATTGGCGCCGGCGTAATGATCCTCCGATTTGCGGAAATAGGGCAGCACGTCGTCCCATGACCAGCCCACATTACCCATCTGGCGCCATTGATCATAGTCGCGGGCCTGACCGCGCATATAGATCATACCGTTGATGGAAGAACAGCCGCCCAGGACCTTGCCCCGGGCATAGTCGATGGCGCGCCCGTTTAGGCCCGCTTCGGCTTCAGTCTTGAAGCACCAATCCGTGCGTGGATTGCCCAGGGTATAGAGGTAGCCGACCGGAATATGTATCCAATGGTAATTATCCTTACCCCCGGCTTCCAAGAGCAGCACCGAGGTCTTGGGGTTGGCAGATAGGCGGTTGGCCAAAACACAGCCAGCGGTGCCGGCGCCGACGATGATGTAATCAAAGCTGTCGATGGTCATATCCCACCCTGTTACGCGTCATTGCCATGCTGGTGAACAGCAACCAGGATAGACGGCAAGCGCGCCTGATCGCAACATGACTATAGTCCGAAGTGCTCTAGGGGCTGTCCCGGTTGTGGGGATCATTGGGGTCGCCGGCCTGTCTATCCCCACTGGCAACTAGGCCTTGCCACAGGCGGTCGAACAGGTTTTCGGTGTTGGCGCGCGCGCGCTGCTTTTCGCTCGGCTGGTTCAGGACTAGCGCCGGCAGGCCCTTGTGGGCGACGGTCATGAAATCGCGCCACAACCGGGCCGGCGCGCCACCGCCCGTCACCCGGTGCATCGGCGCGCCGTTGTCGTTGCCCAGCCAGACGCCGGCGACCAATTGGTTGGTATAACCCACGAACCAGGCGTCGCGGTAGTTCTGGCTGGTACCGGTCTTGCCGGCGGCGGGGCGGTTGATTTTGGCGGCCCGGCCGGTGCCTACAGTGATCACGTTGGCCAGAATTTGGCTCAACTCCGCTGCATGCCGGGGCCGGGCAACCTCGCCCCGGCCCGAACCACGGCGCTGGTACAACACATTGCCCTTGCCGTCATGCACTTCTATAATTCCGTGGGGTAGGACGCCGCCACCGTGATTGGCCAGGGCCGTGTAAACGGCGGTTAATTGCAGCAGGCTAACCCCGGTTGTCCCTAGTGCGACGGAGGGATGGCGGGGAATAGGCGACGTGAGTCCCAGGCGCCGGGCTACGGCCGCGACCTTGTCCCGGCCCACCCGTTCCTGAACCTGTAAGGCCACCGAGTTCGAGGAATAGGCCAGGGCTTGGCTGAAGGTGATTTGGCCGCGATACTTGCCGGCATAATTCTTCGGCGACCAGCCGTCGACGGTAATAGGCTTGTCCGTGAACTTGGTATCGGGCCGCAGGCCGGCTTCCAGGCCGGCCAGGAAGACAATTGGCTTAAAGGCCGAACCCGGTTGTCGCCGGGCCTGGGTGGCGCGATTGAACTGGCTTTTGCCATAGTCCCGGCCCCCGACCATGGCCCGGACCCCGCCATCTAAGGCCATGGCCAACAGGGCGCCCTGCCCGATATTCTGCTTACCCGCCGCGCTGGCGAACAGGCGGGCCATAGCGGCTTCCGCCGCGGCCTGCATATCACGATCCAGGGTGGTCTTGATGATTAGATTGTGCTCCGTGGGACCTAGATAATCCGCCAGGCGGTCCATCGTCCAATCGGCGAAATAGCGCGAGGTCCGGGCGCCCGCGCCGCCATCGCGCCGCTGCAGGCCCGCGGGCCGGGCCTTGGCGCTGTTTGCTGCCGCCGTATTTATGTAGCCCGCCTCGACCATGCTGTTCAGTACCACCGCGGCGCGGTCCCGTGCCGCCTTAATATCGCGGGTCGGCGCCAGGCGTGACGGCGCCTTCAAAAGGCCCGCCAACATGGCCGCTTCTGCCAGATTGACCCGTGCCGCGGGCTTGCCGAAATAGCGCCGGGCCGCTGCGTCAACCCCATAGGCGCCGGCGCCGAGATATACCCGATTCAAATACAAGGCCAGAATTTGCTGCTTGGAAAAATTAGCTTCCAGCCACAGCGCCAGCAGGAATTCCTGAACCTTGCGCTTTAAGGTACGCCGGGGGGTCAGAAAAACATTCTTGGCTAATTGCTGGCTGATGGTGCTGCCACCCTGGACGATGCGCCCGGCCACCAGATTATTGACCATGGCGCGGGCCAGGCCGATGGGATCGACACCGAAATGACTGTAGAAACGCCGGTCTTCCGTGGCCATTACGGCGCCCAGCAAATGGCTGGGCAACTGTTTCAGTTGTACCGGTTCGCCATAAACGTCACCAAACTGGGCAATCTGCCGGCCCTTATAATCCAGCAGGGTAAGGGTCGGCTTGCGCTGGATCGCGGATAGCTTGTCTACCGACGGCAGGTCATAGGCGTACCAGGCGATCACCCCCATCACGGCGATCACACCCCAAACCGCCAAAACGATCAGCCAATAGAACAGGCGGCTCAGCCAGCCACCCCCGAATGATTTTGCGGCCGGCTTGCCCTTGGCAGCGGCTGGTTTCTTCACGGTCTAGATATCCAGGTTGACCACATTCAGAGCATTGGTTTGGATAAAATCCCGGCGTGGCTCCACCTCGTCGCCCATCAAGGTGGAAAAGACCTCATCCGCGTCGTCCAATTCCTTGACCTGAACCTGCAGCAGGGTGCGGGCGTCTGGATCCAGGGTGGTTTCCCACAATTGTTCCG
>CAUZBE010000001.1:0-41480 GCA_963577885.1 Alphaproteobacteria bacterium | reverse complement strand
GCCGTCGGGCTCCGGAAAAACAACGTTAATGAACCTGTTGCCGCGCTTTTTTGACGCCAACAGCGGGCAAATCGAAATCGATGGCCAGGATATTCAGGGTGTCACCATCGATAGCCTGCGGGCCGCCACGGCACTGGTCAGCCAGGATATCACCCTGTTCGACGATACCGTGGCGTCCAACATTGCCTATGGCCAGCCTGATACCACGCGAGCGCAGATTACAGCCGCCGCGCGGGCGGCAGCGGCGCACGACTTCATCACCGCCCTGCCGCTGGATTATGACACCAAGGTCGGCGAGAATGGCGTCCGTCTATCGGGTGGTCAGCGCCAGCGCATCGCCATCGCCCGGGCGATGCTGAAAAATGCCCCAATTCTGCTGCTGGACGAGGCCACTTCAGCCCTGGACAGCGAGGCGGAGCGCGAAGTGCAAACGGCGCTGGAGGCCTTAAAGGCAGGCCGCACCACCTTGGTTATAGCGCACCGTCTGTCCACCGTCATGGCGGCGGACCGAATTTACGTCCTGGAAAGCGGCCGGGTCGTGGAAAGCGGTGATCATGGCGAGCTACTGGCACAAAACGGCAGCTATGCCCGGATATATAGAATGCAATTCGCCAAGCTGAAAGATGGCGGTAACCTGGAAAGCGACGTCGCCGCGCCGCTTGGGAGTTGATACCGGTGCGGCTAGGCAAACGGTTTTTGGGCAGATCCCCGGGCCAGGCCGTGGCCGGTTTTCTGGTGGCCCAGTATATCCGCCTGGTCAATCTAACAACCAGATGGCAGGTCCGGAACGGTCAGGTCATCCCTGATCTGCTGGCCCAAGGCGGCGGCATCATACCCGTGACCTGGCATGGCCGGCTGATGATGGTGCCTACCGCGTGGCCCGGCGCCAAGCCATTGCATTTGCTGGTATCCCGCCATGGTGACGGCGAGCTGATTGCTCGTGTCATGGCCCATTTTGGCATAACCATGGTGCGCGGCTCCACACACCGGCCGGAGCGGGACCGGGACAAGGGCGGCGCCCCCGCCATGCGCCAGATGCTGGCATTGCTGAAACAGGGCCATTCGGTCGGCCTTACGCCCGATGGTCCCCGGGGGCCGGCCATGCGCCTTAGCGCCGGCGTCGTTGCTCTGGCGCGGCTGTCCGGGGCGCCGATCGTGCCGGTTTCGATTTGTACCGAACGCTACTATGTCCTGGGCAGCTGGGACCGCTTTCGTTTTGCCTTGCCGTTCTCCTGCGGCGTTATGGTCTTTGGCGACCCTATTACCATTGAACGAAAAATTGATGCGCTGGCGCAGGAAGACGCCCGTTGCCGGGTCGAAGCCGCCCTGACCGCCGTGACCGCACAGGCCGACCGCATGCTCGGACAGGCACCGGCAAACGCCCTATGCGGAAAGGCGCCATGATCGCCCGGCTATATCACTATGTCGCGATACTGATGGGCCCGGTGGCCGCCTGGTATCTGCGCCACCGCCTGCGCCGGGGCAAGGAAGATCCGGCCCGCTTTACCGAACGCCTGGGGCAACCGGGCGAGCCGCGACCCTGTGGCCGCCTGGTCTGGCTGCATGGCGCCTCGGTCGGCGAGGTAATTTCGGTTATGCCTTTGATCGAGCGGCTCTTGCACCTGGATCAAGGGCTACACGTCCTGTTGACATCGGGCACCGTGACGTCGGCTCGGATCATGGCCGATCGCCTGCCGGCCCGCGCCATACATCAATACGTGCCTATTGACCGCCCCTCCGCGGTCCGCCGGTTTCTTGATCATTGGCGGCCTGATCTGGCGCTGTGGGTTGAGTCAGAGTTGTGGCCCAATCTAGTCCTGCAGACCCATGCGCGCGGCGTACCCATGGCGTTATTGAATGCCCGTATGTCGGAAGTCTCCTACCGGCGCTGGCGGCGCCTGCCCTTTCTAATCAAACCGTTGTTGCAGGTTTTTCAGGTCTGCATCGCGCAAAGCGCCCCTGATGCCGGACGGTTAGCGACCTTGGGAGCCCTTTCCGTCACCTTTCACGGCAACTTGAAAGCTGCCGCGCCACCCCTGCCGGTGGATCCAAGGGACCTGCATGCGTTGAAAATGGCCATTCACCGGCGGCCCCACTGGCTGGCCGCGTCCACCCATCCTGGCGAAGAGGCCATGATCGCCGCGGCACATCGCCAATTGGCCCCGCGCTTTCCCGGGCTTTTGACTATTCTGGTGCCGCGCCACGCGGAGCGGGGAGAGGCGATCGCGGCGGCGTTGGCGGCGGAGGGCCTGATCGTTGCCCGGCGAGGCCTGGAGCAGCCGATCAGCGCCGAAACGAATATTTACCTGGGCGATAGCATGGGCGAAATGGGCCTGTACTATCGCCTGGCCACGATTGTCTTCGTCGGCGGCTCGCTGGTCGGGCATGGTGGGCAGAACCCGCTTGAGGCCGCCCGTCTCGACTCCGCCCTCCTGTTTGGGCCTTACATGTTTAATTTTACCGAACAGGCGGCCGCCATGACCACCATCGGGGGGGCCAATCTGGTAGCTGATGCCGATACCCTGGCTGATCAGGTCGCTAATTTGTTAGATAATCCGGATGAAACCAGCCGCCGGGCCGCCGCCGCCGCGGCCGCCGCCGATCACGGCCACGATGTGATGGCGGCGGTATTGCGGCAATTGGAGCCCCTGTTGCCCGAACCGAGGCCGAACCGTGCAGGCTCCTGAATTTTGGCGCCGGGACGGCCTTTTGGCGCACGGGCTACAACCCTTGGCCTGGATCTATGGTGCCGCCGGGCGTCTGCGCTGGGCCGTGACCAGGCCCTGGCGGGGGGACGTGCCGGTGATATGCATTGGCAATCTGGTCGCGGGCGGCGCCGGGAAAACCCCCACGGCCCTGGCCGTGGCGCGTGCCCTGACCCAACGGGGCGTCACGGTGCATTTCTTGAGCCGGGGCCATGGTGGTCGCTTGCCCGGCCCCATCCGCGTCGACCCGGCCCGGCACCTAGCCCGGGATGTGGGTGATGAGCCACTTTTGCTGGCCGCCGCCGCGCCGGCCTGGATTGCCCGTGACCGGGCCGCCGGCGCCCGTGCCGCTATCGCCGCCGGTGCCCAGGCCATCGTCATGGATGACGGTTTCCAAAATCCAGGTTTGGCCAAGGATTTGTCGTTGCTGGTGATCGATCAGGCTTACGGTCTAGGCAATGGGAGAGTGCATCCCGCTGGTCCCCTGCGCGAGCCTGCGTGCAGAGGCTTGGACCGGGCGGATGTAGTGATCCTGCTGCAATCAGGCGAAACGCCCGTGCCGCTGCCAGCCCTGCCCCGGCCGCCATTGACGGCGCGTTTGATCCCGTCTGACGACGCCCTGACGTTGCGGGGGCGCCGGGTTCTGGCCTTTGCAGGCATTGGCCGGCCGGAGCGATTCTTCCATACGGTGCGGGAAATGGGGGCCGAAGTGGTGGGCCAACAGGCCTTCCCCGATCATCACCCCTTTCGCGAAGATGAAATCTGGAAACTGGTGGAGTGGGCCCGGGAGCTGGATGCCCAGGCCGTGACCACGGCCAAGGACGCGGTACGTCTGCCGCCCGGCGCACGTGACATGGTGACGGTGATCCCTGTCGTGCTGGCCTTTGATGCGCCCGCTGAACTGGACTTTCTGCTGGATCGCATGCTCACAGCGGATAGGCCATGAAATATCCTATTCTCTATCGTCTGGAATATTGGCTGGCGCGCCTATTCTGGGCTCTGCTTGCAGCATTGCCCGTTACCGCCGCCTCGAACCTCGGCGCCTGGCTGGGTGCGGGATTAGCGCGCGTGCCCGCCCTGGCGCGCCGGGTGGAGCAAAATTTGAACTTGGTTATGCCGGAGCTGGCCCCAGGCCAACGGGCCGCCATCATCACCGGTGTCTGGCTAAACCTTGGCCGCACGGTGGCGGAACTACCCCATTTGCGCAATTTTACCTTGACCGAGAGAACACCGGATCAGGGTCAGATCCAGGTCGTCGGGGCAGAAAATCTGACCAAATTTCAGGACAGTGGCCAGGGCCGGGGGTGTTTGCTATTCGGCGGCCATTTGGCCAATTGGGAGCTCATGTATCTGGTCACCGCCAAATTGGACCAGCCCATGCATGTTGTCTACCGCGCCGCCAACAACCCCCTGATCGACGGCTGGCTATGGCAGGTCCGTAAAGCGTCGTCGTTGGGCGCCCTAGCCAAGGGCCGGACAGCTGCGCGCGGGATCCTGGCGGCCCTCAAACAAGGCGACCCGGTGGGCATGCTGGTGGATCAGAAGATGAATGACGGCATCGCGGTGCCGTTTTTTGGCCGCCCGGCCATGACCGCGCCGGCCCTGGCTCAACTGGCCCTGCGCGAACATTTGGCCGTAGTACCCGTGCGCTGCGAACGGCTGGACGGCGCCGCCTTTCGTGTCACCTTCCTCGATCCCCTGGCCTACAGCGAAAGCGGCGACCGCACGGCGGATGTGGCGGCCCTGATGGGCCAGGTCAACGAAATACTGGAAGACTGGATCAGGGCGCGCCCGGAACAATGGCTGTGGCCGCACAACCGCTGGCCCCGCTAGGATTTGCCGGAATAACCTCAAACTTAATCCCCGCCGTTTGGCCGATGGCTATTTCATGCATCTGTTCTGTTTTCCCTGTTCTTGCATTGTAGCGTTATTGGCTTTCAGATTTCATGAGCTGATGGTAGGTCAGAAAAATTACTGTTGCTCATCCAACTAGCAATATCGTTGGTCAGCGCCAAAGGGCCAATAATCGATAAATCGTCCGCCGCCACGGCTTTGCGGTAGGTCATATTGTTGGTCCAAATATCAGCCATTGTCTTCACTGTTGTGATCAGAAAAATGTCCACGTCCCGGTCTGGATCCTTGTCGCAGGCATTCACTTCACCGTTCTTCACGACAAGCCGCCAATTGGCCTTCTCCGTCATCTCGGTGAAGGCGAAGTGGCTGACAGTTTCGTTCCCAGGTAGTTTGCCAGGAAAGCGACGATGTCACCTCGTTCGTGTTCGAGGCGGGGAACGCCAGCCCGCTGCTGCCTTTCGAGGCCGGCCAATACCACCGCTCGGGCCTGAAGCGCCTGGCTTAGCAGAGCTGGTTCGCCGCCCCTGTTCGCTTTCGGGTGCACCGGGCCACGACCACTACAGGATCAGTGTGAAGCGCGAGCCGGCCCGCCTTGTCGAAGACATCGAGGCCTATTATTTCCTGTACGGCCCAACCCGCTTCAAGGCCGGCTACGGCTGCGGCATTGGCCCCACTAAAAGGGCCGGATCCAGGCGTTGCTTGAACCAGTTCAGGCGCCAATCCAGGTGCGGGCCAGTGGCCCGGCCGGTGGCGCCCAGGGTGCCGATCTGTTCGCCCTGGCGGACCAATTGGCCGGCCGCGACGGTGACGCTTTGCAGGTGCGAGTAAACCGAAGTCAGGCCATGGCCATGATCCAGCATCACCGTGCCGCCGGTGTAATACAGATCCCGTTCGGCCAGGGCCACCATGCCGTCGGTGGAGGCATGTACCGGACTTCCTGGTTTGGCGGCAATATCCAGACCATAATGTGGCCGCCGGGGTTTGCCGTTGAGGACCCGCTGGCTGCCATAGACGCCGCTGATGCGGCCCTGCAATGGCCAGCGAAAGCCGCTAGCATGCCAGGGCGTGGGACTATTCTTGGCCCGGACAGCGCCAATGACGCCATTTTCATGGCGGATGCGGGCCAGTACTTCCCTGGGCGGGGTGACCATCTTTGCCGGCAGGCCATCAATCCGCTGGACCTTGTAGCGCCGCGCCTTGATGGTCAGGGCCTTGGCTTGCCGCCGGCCGTCAAGGCCATACCAATACAACGGCGCGGCGTCGGGAAAATCCCGGCCAAAGCCGATGATGAAGCTGCCATTGCCATCAACCCGCACGGCCCGGCCATCAAATTCGACCCGGGTACCCGGCGTCACCTGGCCCTGCACCAGGCCGCCTTGCACCAGGTTGCCGGTCAGAACCGGCACCTCCGCCAAGGCGGCCCAGGGCCAGAGGACGAGGACGAGGATTAGCCACGGGCGCATCAAAACAGCGAGCCCTGGTTGCCTGGCTTGCTCCCGGACTGCTTGTTTTGGGGCTTAGGCTTAGGCGTGCGCGCAGGCGGTCCATCATCGACGGTCACCGCCACTTCGCCATCATGGAAGCGGATCGCAAGGGGGACGCCTGGCCCGGCCTGTGCCGCCGCCATGACTACGTCGCCGTCCCGCCGGTGGACCATGGCATAGCCCCGCTCCAGAACTCGCTCGAAACTAAGACTATTCAGCACTTGCCCTTGGCCCGTCAGGCGAAGGCGGTGTTCGTTGATGTGGCCCCGGACGGCCCGGCGCAGCCGGCCGTCATAGTCCTGCAGGTTGCGCCCACCCGCCGCCACCGTCTCCAGCACCAAGCGTGGGCGCAGGCGGTCAGCGCAGGCGGTCAGCGCATTGCGTTTTTCGCCGCCGAAGATCAACAGGGCGCGGTGCAGCCGCTCGGCCCCTTCGTCCAGACGTTGCCGCGCCAGGGCCAGAAGTTCCCGGGGCCCGCGCAGGCCACGGGCCAGGCCATCCAGATCGCGCCGCCGCCCGGCTAACAGACGTTGCTTGGCCAGGCCCAGCCGCCGCCCCAGATCCTGATTTCCGGCCACCAGTTCCGCCCGTACCGGCACAGCAATTTCCGCCGCCGCAGTAGGCGTCGGCGCGCGGCGGTCGGAGAGGAAGTCGATCAGAGTGGTATCGGTTTCGTGGCCGACGGCGGAGATCAGGGGAATTTCGCTTTCCGCCACTGCCCGGGCCACGATTTCTTCATTGAAGGCCCAAAGATCCTCGATCGAGCCGCCGCCACGGGCAACTATCAGCAAATCCGGGCGCGGCACCGCCGAGGTTCCGTCCAAGGCGTTGAAGCCGCGAATGGCGGCCGCCACTTGTTCCGCCGCGCCCTTGCCCTGCACCAGCACCGGCCAGACCAGCACGCGGCTGGGAAAACGTTCGCGCAGGCGGTGCAGAATATCGCGAATCACTGCCCCCGTGGGCGAGGTCACCACGCCAATCACCTGGGGCAGATAGGGCAGGGCTCGTTTGCGTTCGGGAGCAAATAATCCCTCCGCCGACAATTTCTGGCGGCGTTCTTCCAGCAAGGCCATCAGGGCCCCAACACCGGCCGGCTCCATGGCCTCGACCACCAGCTGGTAGCGGGAGCGCGGGGCATAGGTGGACAGCTTGCCGGTGCAGATCACTTCTAGGCCGTCTTCGGGTTGAAAGCGCAGTTTTCCAGTGCTACCGCGCCAGACGACGCTATCGATCACGGCCCGGTCGTCCTTCAGGGAAAAATACATATGGCCCGACCGCGCCGCCATGAAGCCCGAGACTTCGCCTCGGACGCGGACATAGCCAAAGTTGTCTTCCACCGTCTGTTTGACCGCCGCCGCAATCTCGGAGACCGAATATTCCGGCAGGTTGGGCGCGGCATCAATTTCCTTTTCGCCCATCGTCTCACAATCCTCTATCAACTGCTGCCGCTCTTGCCTGGCTATGATACAAGGGGCCGAACATGAGTAAACAATAAGAGGTTCGACGGCATGCATGTTCTGGTCATTGGCGCGGGCGGGCGGGAGCACTCGCTTTGCTGGGGAGTGGCGCGGTCGTCTCTGGCCAGCCGGTTGAGTTGCGCGCCGGGTAATGGCGGTATAGCCCAACTGGCCGATTGCGTTGATATTGCGGTCAACGATTTTGACGGCATTATTGCCTATTGCCGGGATCAGGCGGTGGATTTCGTGATTGTAGGACCGGAAGATCCCCTGGTCGGCGGCTTGGTGGACCGCCTGGAGGCGGCCAATATCCTGGCGTTCGGCCCGAATGAACGGGCGGCGATCCTGGAGGGCTCAAAAGTCTTCACCAAGAACTTGTGCAAGCGGCACAACATTCCCACCGCCGCCTTCGAACGTTTTTCCGATATTGCCGAGGCCCGCGCCTATATTCAGGATCGGGGCGGGCCCATCGTGGTCAAGGCGGATGGCCTGGCAGCAGGCAAGGGCGCCATTGTCTGCCGAACCACAGAGGAAGCCCTGGCGGCGGCGGAAAATATCCTTGGCGGCCAATTCGGGGCGGCGGGCAATGAAATCGTTGTCGAACAATTCATGGTTGGCGAGGAAGCGAGTTATTTTGCCCTGTGCGACGGCCGCAACGCGCTGCCCCTGGCTACGGCCCAAGACCACAAAACGGCGTTCGATGGCGATGTGGGGCCCAATACGGGCGGCATGGGGGCCTATTCCCCGGCCCCGGTGATGACGGACGAGATGTGCCAAAAAACCATGGAACGTATCATCCTGCCGACCATGCGAGCCATGGAACAGGATGGCCGTCCCTTCAAGGGCGTGCTGTACGCCGGTTTGATGATCACGGAACGCGGGCCGCAATTGATCGAATACAACGTCCGCTTTGGCGATCCGGAGTGCCAGGTCTTGCTGGCGCGTTGGCAGAGTGACCCTCTGGCCGCCCTGTTGGCCGCCGCCAAGGGTCAATTGGCGGGCTATGAAGTGGATTGGTCGGAGCGGGCCGCCGTAACGGTGGTCATGGCCAACAATGGCTATCCAGGCGACTATGCCAGGGGCAGCGAGATCAAGGGTATCGCGGCAGCTGAGGCCATTGCCGGCGTCTCGGTCCTGCACGCGGGCACCAGGCTGGAAGACGGACGGATTTTCGCCAATGGCGGACGGGTGCTGGGCGTGACGGCCCAGGGCCGAGACATCCGAACCGCGCGGGCGCGTGCCTATCAGGGCGTGGCGGCGATCGATTGGCCGGAAGGCTTTTGCCGTAGTGACATTGGCTGGCGCGCCGTTCAGCGGGAAGATGAGCTGGAGGCGCAGGGCGAAGGGTGAGCGGCCGCGCGGAAAAAACCCGGGCCAACTGGCTGGCCATCCTGGCGAGGTTCAAGGACGACCCCGATCAGGCTGCCAACAGCGCCATGTGGTCGCCGAGCCTCGATGGCGCCTCGCGGGACGAGCTGACCGCTATCCAGAACGAGAAACTGGCGGTCATGACGCCGTTTCTTTACGAGAATAGCCTCTTCTACCGGGAACGCTTTGACCGTTTGGGCCTGGCGCCCACCGATATCGCCAGCGTAGAGGATCTGATTAAGTGGCCGGTGGTGGATAAATCCGAAATGACGGTGGATGTGGAAAACCATACGCCCTTTGGCCGTTACTCCACCATGTCCGACGAAATCTGGTGCAGCCGAGGCTGGATGCTGTTTTCCACCTCCGGCACCACGGGTACGCCCCGGGTCTTCCGCTATTCCCAGATCGACCGGGAATACTGGGCCTGGTCCAACGCCCGGGCCATGCACGCCATGGGTTTCACGCCTACGGATACGGTTTTCATGATGACCGGCTATGGCACCCACGTCTGGGCCTGGGGGGTGCAGATGGGCCTGGCCAAAATGGGTATCGGGCTGATCCCCGGCGGCGGCATGGACGGGCCGATGCGGGCGGGCATGGTGGACCGGTTCAAGCCGACCGTACTTTGTTGTACCCCCTCCTATGCCCTGTATCTGGGCCGGCTGTTGCAGAATATGGGCCTGGACCCCGCGGCAAGTTCGGTGAGGACTTTGTTCTGCGCCGGCGAGCCGGCCATGGCCATTGGCCCAACACGGCGAAAGCTGGAAGATTTGTGGGGTGCGCGCCTGGTTGAGTTCTATGGCTGTACCGAGGCCGCGCCACAGGCGGGCGGCTATGCCTGTTCCGCCATGGGCCAGAATGGTGAAGACTATTTCCTGCATTTGATGGAAGACGTACAAATCTGGGAAACCGTGAACCCAGAATCCCTGGCACCGACACCGGTGGGCGTAAGGGGCCTGTCGGTCTGCACCAATTTGATCTCGGAAAGTTCGCCGCAGTTGCGGTTTCTGGTGGGTGATTTTACCACCCTAAACCAGGATACCTGCGCCTGCGGCCGTAGCCACGCCCGTGCCATGGGCTGTTTCGCGGGCCGGGCCGACGACCTGATCAACCTACGCGGCATCAAATTCTTCCCCACCCAGATCGAAAAGGCCGTGCGCTCCATTCCAGATCTGGGAGATGAATTCCAGATCGTTCTGTCCTCCCGATCCGAGGACGGCATGGATGTGATGAAAATCGTGGTGGAGCATGCTGATCATGGCCCCGGATCGGCCCTGACCAATCAGGTCGTCACCGCCGTCCGCACGGAAATCGAGCTGCGCGTCGATGTCGATGTGGTCGCCCCCGACACCCTGCCAAAGACCGAATTCAAGGCCAAACGTGTGCAGGACGAACGCAACAAGAGCTGATTGTTGTTAGTGGAGTGCCCGCTGTAGAAAACGTGCGATATGGATGGCCTCGCGGCCACTGCCGTGTTTGATCTGTTGCCGGCAGGAGGTGCCGTTGGCGATCAATGTGGTTGTCACTGGCGCCGCGCGAACCGCAGGCAATAACGCCGCCTCGCCCATGGCCTGTGATGCTTCATAGGTATCGGCGCCATAGCCGAAGGCGCCGGCCATGCCGCAACAGCTGGACGCCACGGTTTCCACCTCCACATCGGGCAACAGGCCCAGGGTGGAGGTCATGGCCGCCATGGTCTGATGAGCCTTTTGGTGGCAATGGCCATGCACCAAAACGGTTCCCGTTTCGCCCCCAGCCAGGTTCAAATCCAAGTGACCCGCCGCCTGTTCCCCTGCCAGATATTCTTCCAGTAACATGGCAGTTTTCGCCAGGGCTTCCGCGCCTTCACCCGGCAGCACGGCAAGTAGTTCATCGCGCAGAGTTAGCAGGCAGGACGGCTCCAGCCCCAGGACGGGCAGGCCGCGGGCAACGAAGGGGGCGAGGGCGGCGACCGTGCGGGCCATTTCCTCCCGCGCCTGATCCACCAACCCAACGGAAAGAAACGTGCGGCCGCAACAAAGCCGCCGGCCGCCATTCGGGGCTTGGGCGATATGCACGCGCCGGCCCGCCGCCGTCAGCACGGCGATGGCGGCATGCAGATTTTCCGCCTCAAATGCAGTGTTGAAGGTATCGGCGAGTAGTACCACCTCCCGGCCATCTTCTGGTCCGTAGGCGCTTTGGTCCGGCTGGAAAACATCCCCGCGCCAGCGCGGCAAGAGGCGTTTGGCCGTAAAGCCGAACAGCCGCTCGCTCAACCAGGCTAGGCCTGGCAGGGTATCCCGCAGGTTCATCAGGGGGGCGAGGCGCGCAGCCCAGGGGGCATAGCGCGGCAGGTAGGCCACCAGTCGGTCGTGCCAGGAAATGCCCGATCGCTTGGCCCGCTGGTATTGCACCTCGATCTTCATGGCCGCCATGTCGACGCCCACGGGGCATTCCCGCTTGCAGCCCTTGCAGCCGACGCACAGCGACATGGCCTCGGCCATGGCGTCCGAATGCAAGGCGTCCGGGCCCAATTGTCCCGAGATACCCAGGCGCAACAGATTAGCCCGACCGCGGGTGACATGGGCCTCGTCCCGGGTGACCTGAAACGAGGGGCACATGACGCCGGCCAGGCCCAACTTGCGGCAGGCCCCGTTGTTGTTGCACATTTCCACCGCACCGGCGAAACCGCCCCAGGCCGACCAATCCAGCCCGGTCTCGAGCTTCCCGGTTTGATAGCCCGGTTTGAAGCGGAACAGCCGGCGGTCGTCCATTTTCGGCGGCGCTACAATCTTGCCCGGATTGAACAGCCCCTTGGGATCAAGGATCTGCTTCACCTCGGCAAAATTATCCACCATGCGCTGGCCGAACATAGGCAGATGGAACTCGGATCGAACTAGGCCATCGCCATGTTCGCCGGAATGGCTGCCCTTGTACTCCCGCACCATGGCGAAGGCTTCCTCGGCCATGGCACGCATTTTTACTGCTCCATCCGCCGCCTTCAGGTTGACCACGGGGCGTACGTGCAGGCAACCGACCGAGGCATGGGCGTACCAGGTGCCCGTGGTGCCATGCTTGGTGAAAACCTTGGTCAGGCGGTCGGTATATTCGGCCAGGTCCTCCAGGCGCACGGCGCAGTCTTCAATGAAGGATATCGGTTTGCCGTCGCCCTTCATGGACATCATGATGTTCAGGCCGGATTTGCGCACCTCCCAAACCTCGGCCTGGAAACCGGGGTCCGTGGCCTCGACCACGGCGCCGGGGAAGCCCAGATCGCCCATCAGTTCCACCAGCTGAGCCAGCTTTCGCAACTGCTCATCACCATCATCGCCGGCGAATTCCACCAGTAGCAAGGCTGCTGGCGCGCCTTCGACGAAACGTTCGATAGTAGGACGGAACAGCTCGATCTCGCGTGCCAGATCGATCATAGTACGGTCCACCAGTTCCACCGCCGCCGGCCCCAGCTTGACGATATGCCGGGTCGCGTCCATGGCCGCGTAAAAGTTTGGAAAATGGCAAATGCCCAGCACCTTGTTGGGCGGGATCGGCGCCAGGTTCAGCTCGATCGCCGTGGAAAAGGCCAGGGTCCCTTCCGAGCCGACCAACAGATGCGCCAGGTTTTCCGAACCGACGCCCGGCACCAGGGCATCGATGTTGTAACCTCCCACCCGGCGTTGGATGTGCGGGTCATGCAGGTCCGGATAGCGGGCAGCGATTTCTGCCGCTTCCCGCCGGCCCAGCTGCAGCAAGGGTTCGGCAATCTCGCGGTAGTGTTGCGGGATTCCCCCGGCCTGAAAATCGCCTGGGATGGGACCGAAATGCAATTGGCTGCCATCCGCCAGCAAGGCATCGATGGCGTGGACATTCTCCACCATGCGGCCGTAACGGATGGAGCGCGCGCCGCAGGAATTATTGCCGGTCATGCCGCCAATAGTAGCCCGGGACGAGGTCGAGACGTCCACGGGGAAGAATAACCCATGGGGCCGTAGATAGGTGTTCAATTGATCCAGCACCAGGCCCGGCTGTACCGTCACCCGCCGGTTAGCGACATCCAGGGCAATGACCCCGGCCAGGTTTTTGGAGACATCCAGCACCAGGGCTTCACCCACAGTCTGCCCGCATTGGGAGGTGCCGGCCCCCCGTGGCAGAATGGCAATGCCCTCGTCCCCTGCGATCTGGATGGCGCGGCGCACGTCCGCCTCGTCATGGGGCACCACCACGCCGATGGGTTCGATCTGATAGATTGAGGCATCGGTGGCATAGCGGCCCCGTGAGGCGCCATCGAAGAGAACCTCGCCACGCAATTCCCGGCGCAGACGCGCCGCCAGGGCGCTGTCGCCAATGCGGCCGGTTCCGGTATAGGGCGCCCCCGTATAAGGGACGCCAGTAGAGGGGGCGGCTACGACTCACCCTCCCGGGCCCGCTCGCGCAGCACGAATTTTTGGATTTTGCCAGTGGAGGTTTTCGGCAGTTCGGCGAAGATCACCTCGCGCGGGCATTTGTAATGGGCCATGTTGTCCCGGCAGTAATCGATGATCTCCTGGGCCGTAGCCTCCGCGCCGGGCTTCAGCTCGATAAATGCCATCGGGGTTTCGCCCCATTTCTCGTCCGGCTTAGCCACTACCGCTACCGCCGCGACCTTTGGGTTAGCGTACAATACATCCTCGACCTCAATGGAAGAAATATTTTCACCGCCCGATATGATAATATCTTTCGAACGGTCCTTCAATTCTACATAGCCGTCGGGGTGCCACACACCCAGATCGCCGGTGTGGAACCAGCCCCCCGCAAAGGCCTCCTTGGTGGCCTTGGGGTTTTTCAAATAGCCCTTCATGGTGACATTGCCGCGCATGAACACTTCGCCCATGCTTTCGCCGTCCATGGGCAGGGGTTCCAGGGTCTCGGGGTCGGCCACCATCAAGCCCTCCTGCACCTGATAGGCCACCCCCTGGCGCGCCTTCAGCCGGGATTGCTCGTTGATCGGCAGGGCATCCCATTCCGATTTCCAGGCGCTGACCACGCAGGGGCCATAAACCTCCGTCAGGCCGTAAACATGGGTGACGTTGAAGCCCTGGCGTGCCATGTCCGCCAGGACCGAGGCGGGCGGCGGGGCGGCGGCGGTGAACATGTTCACCGTATGGGGCAGTGGGCGCTTTTCCGCATCCGAGGCGCCGGTGATGACCTGCATGACGATGGGCGCGCCGCACATATGGGTCACCTTATGATCGGCGATAGCGTCATAGATCGAGCCCGGCGCCACTGCGCGCAAACAGACATGGGTGCCGGCAATGGCGGTGATAGACCAGGCAAAGCACCAGCCGTTGCAATGGAACATGGGCAGAGTCCACAAATACACCGGATGGGCGGGCAGGTTCCAGGCCACGATATTGCCCATGGCATTTAGATAGGTGCCCCGGTGGCTATAGACCACGCCCTTAGGATTGCCCGTGGTGCCGGAGGTATAGTTCAACGAGATGGCTTCCCATTCATCCCCCGGCGGCGACCATGGATGGTCCTCCTCGCCGGTCTCTAGGAACGCCTCGTAATTCATCTCGCCCAGGCTCTTGCCCCCCGGCCCGGCCGGGTCTTCTATATCGATCACCAGGGGGCGGTTCTTGACCAGGGCCAGGGCCGCTTCGATCACGGCGCTGAATTCCGTATCCGTGATCAGCAATTTGCATTCGCCATGATCCAGGATGAAGGCGATCTCCACCGCGCTCAGGCGGTAGTTCAGTGCGTTCAAAACGGCACCCTGCACGGGCACCCCGAAGGTGGCTTCGAAGGCGGCGGTGACGTTCGGCGCCATCACCGATACCGTATCGCCCTTGCCGATGCCCTTCTTGGCCAGGGCCGAAGCCAGGCGCAGACAGCGGCGGTGGGTCTGGTCCCAGGTATAACGCGCCGCGCCATCGATGACCGAGGGGTAATCGGGATAGGTAAAGGCGGTCTTGGCCAAAAAGCTCAAGGGCGAGAGCGCCTGATAATTGGCCGCCGTGATCGGCAGGTCGGTCTCGAACGGATTGGCGCTCATATGCAGTTCCTCAGCTGGGGTGTCTGGATGACAGGCAATGGCCGGGGCCAATTTATCGCCTGCCAGGGCGGCGGTCCAGCCGCAAGGGCGCTTTCCCGGCACGCGCCGGATATGTTATACCCCCCCCGCCGGCAAGTTAACCGCCCCTGGGCGCCCATAGCTCAGCCGGATAGAGCACTTGATTCCTAACTTATAACTCAATTCTAAATACACAATTATTATAATGATTACAATATGTTATACTACACAATAACCCTTGGTAAATGATTTTTGGAGAATACTGCCAGTCGTTCTTGTATGGAAATGGTAGAAAGAGTTAGTGAGAAAATGTGCGCACGTAACTCAGTTGGATAGAGTGCCTGATTCCTAATCAGGGAGCCGCAGGTTCGAGTCCTGCCGTGCGCACCACTTCCTGATCAAGCAGAAGCGCGCCGGCCGATCCGTGGCCGCGTATGGCATCGCGGTCATGAGCAATACCTTGCTTAACTATGCCGAGGTCAAACCCGACCTTCTGTCGCACGTTGTTGATGCGGCACCCTCGAAATAAGGCAAGTTCGTACTAGGCTCACGCATCCCGGTTATGCCACCTGATGAATTAATACGGAGAAAACCTGGCTTTGCCCGGATTCTACCATGGAATATTGCCCCAGAGGTCACGACGCAGCATGGATATATAAGCGACTGGGGTGGAAAGTTAGTGGTCTCGATTCCGAAATTAGAAGTGTTATAGCGCGATGTCGGCCCCGCCGTCGCCTTACCTAAATCGTTTCAATCAATTTTCGCATGCCTTCGCCGATGCGGGCCAGGCCGGCCTGGTAGATAAATCGGTCCCAACCGATGCAAAAGTGGCGAACGCCCAGGTCTATATAGCGCTTGGCCTGCTCCACCTCGGCGATCTCGATGCGCGGGGCGATGCCGTATTCCAGGGATTTCTTGATCACCGCTTCTTCGAAGGGTCGAATTTCGGGCTTGTGCATGAGGCTAGGCTCGCCACGGGAAAAGCCGAAATCCGCCGGGCCCCATTGGGTCATATCGACGCCCTTGGCTTTGGCCGTTTGCAAGATTTTGTCGATATTGTCCAGAGCGACACTCTTCTCGATCATGATCAGGAACACGGTGGCGTTCAGGTCGTCGAGATAACCGTCCGGTTGATAACCACTTAATGCCGGGCGGCGCAATTTCACGCCCATCTGGCCGCCCCTATCGGGGGTGTCGGCGGCAATAGTAGAGTGGCAGGCTGTGACGTCTCCGGCTTCCCGGATATCGGTGAACAACACCGCCTTGAAACCAGCGCCAAGGGCCGCCTGGGCCCAAAACCCCTGGCTCTCCTGGTCGGGTTTCAACATCAAGGGTAGATTAGCGCACTGGCCGGCGCGGGCCATGTGATAGAGCAACTGCATATCGAAGGCGGAATATTCGGCGCAATATTCGCCGTAGTCGAACAGGCCCGTATCGCCGATGATTTCGGGTATATCCGCGTCGGTGGAGAGAAAATGGGTGCCCATTGTCGCGGCGCCCGCGTTCAGCTTTTCCCGTAAGGTATTGGTCATGATCATGCCGAGACGTCCTATGCTTGCTTAAAGTAAGGCTATCGGCTCTTCACCGCCGCCATTGGCGGCCGAGACATAGCCGCTGTAGATCGTGGAAATACAATCGGCGGCCAGCTCGCTGTTACTTTCCACAGCGTCGCCATGGGCCGCCGCGCGGTAGAAGGCCTCGATCTCCTGGGGAAAGCCGTGGGAGAAATCCTCGTCCGGCGCGGTCATAGCCCAGCCCTGTTTGGTACCGATCTTTTCCACCACATAAATATCGTCGAACTGGCTTTCCACCGGGTTGTAGGTCTGCAATTGGTTCGAGGGGTTGAGATTGCAAATCGTCCGGTGATTTCCGGCGCAAACCTCCAACCAGTTATGCACCCCGCCCAGCACGATGTCGGAGGCAAACACCGTTGCGATGGTACCATCCTGAAAGGTGACATGGGTCATGGCGAAATCCTCAATATCCACATAATCGGCTCGGATATGCCCGGTATCGACAAACTCGGGCAATTGGGTCAGGGCATGGGTGCGCGCGGTCACGGTGGCCGGCCGGATCGGTATACCGAAACGGGCCCGGCCTTCGACCTTTTTCAGATACAGCGCGGCGGCCAACGGATGGCAGCCCTTGCCGATCATAGCGCCGCCGCCCGCTAAATTCCAATGGCCATAGCTGGGCGCATGGCTGCCTGAATGGGCTTCCTCGCCATGCATCCACAGAATTTGTCCTTTAGTTTTTTCCAGGATTTCCCGTTCTTTCTGGATGGTCGGAGCATAAACCCAGTTCTCGGCATAGAGAATACGGGCGGTCGAGGCAGCCTCCGCCGCCAGCATGCGCTTGATGCTGTCCAGGGCGCCGGTGCGGACCTGGGTCATGGAGGCCGTGCGGCCATCGAAGTTTTCAGCGCCGTCACCAAAAAATCCCGTTAGCGGTTTCTCAACAATGGGAAAGACGCCGCGCGCCAGGGCCTGCACCGCCACCGCCTCATGCAGAGCGGGCGGAATGCAGATATGCAGTACGTCAATGCTCTCCAACAAGGCGGCAAGGTCATCAAAGGCCTGAATGCCGTGCTTTTGCGCGAAACCTTGTGTGCTAGCCTGGGTCTTGGCATGGACGCCGACGACCTCGACGTCGGCGCCATGGATCCGCCGGGCAGCCTCAAGGTGAAAGCTGGCGGAAAAGCCAGCGCCAGCGATACCGGCGCGCATCTTCGTCTTGCTCATGCTTTTGCTCCCCCTGCAAATTCCGTGACGACGGTGCCGCGCGCCGGATTGGCTTATGGTTCTGTTGGTGTAACCTAAACACTGATTCGTCTCCTACCAAACACCCATCACCTGCCGGGCGGCCCATGGCTGTAGATTTTAATTTCGAGATCAAGCGCTCTGACCGGCGCAAAACCATGAGCCTGCAAATCCGCGACGGCCGGGTCCAGGTCATGGTGCCCACGCGGACGCCGGAGCGGCGAATCCAGGCGTTATTAGACCAACATACGCCGTGGATCCACAAGAAGCTGGAAGAACAGGCCGCCCGTCCCACCTCACGGCCTAAGGCCTATGTGGCGGGAGAGGTTTACTGCTTTCTTGGCGAAGATTACCAGTTAAAGATTGTCGAAGGGGCGCCCTGGCCAACGGAACGGTCGGGGGAAAACCTGATTGTAACCCTGCCGGCACGGTTTGCGGACGGTGGGCGGGAAGCAAAGGTCAAGGACCGCCTTTACCAATGGTACCGGCAATCAGCCTTAGAGGAGTTCCGGGTCAGAACCGAAAGCTGCGCCCGGCGCCTTGCCGTCTCGCCAAAGCTCGTCAAGGTGAAGGCTTACAAGCGTCGCTGGGGCAGTTGCAGCGTCAGCGGCGAAATTACTTATAATTGGCGGCTGATCATGGCGCCGGCTATGGTCGTGGACTACGTCGTCGCCCATGAAGTAGCCCATCTGATCCAGCACAACCATTCGCCGGCTTTCTGGCGCATTGTCGAAGGGCTGATGCCCTATTACCGCGGCCAGCAGGCCTGGCTGAACAAGAACGGCGGCACCCTCACCCTTTAGGCCGGACAGCTTCCGAGCGGCCCCATTAGAGCGGACCGGGGCCATGCCACCAATGTTCGAACGGATTGGCGTGCCGGATGCGCTGGATGGTTTCCTCGGATACGCGCGGCAGACCGCTGTTGGCGATCACGTGATTGACGTTGGCCAGACCCAAAAGGCTTTCCCCAACCTGGGAAAATGGGAAATCGGTGCCGAAAAAAATCTTGTCGGTGATGGCATATTCCTGGGCCGAAATAAGAATGTTCCAGAACTGCCAGGGCCGGTAGAAAATCGCCGCGATCTCGCAATATACATTGGGCCGCTTACGCACGACGGCGATGCAGTCTTCGTACCAGGGATGGCCCATGTGGGCGCAGATGATCTTCAGATCTGGAAAGCGGGCCGCCACCGGGTCCACATGAAGGGCCCGGCCCATGTCCACCGGTGCATCTTGGGCAAAGGTGGTGCCCATATGCAGGGTCAACGGCAGGTCATTGGCCTGGCAATATTCGTAAATGGGCGTCATGCGGGGATCGGACAGGGGAACGCCCGTGTAAATCGGGCCGGATTTCACCCCTTTCAGGCCCAGTCCCTCGATGCTGTGGGTCAGCCGTTCCATATAACCGGCATCCATCGGGTCCACGAATGCGAAGCCGACGAATTTATCCGGATAGCGGGCGACCGCATCCGCGACCGCCCCGTCATCACCGTCCACCCCGGCGGATTTGCGATAGCGGGGTGAAAACAATATGGCTTTGTCGACCGCAGCCATGGCTCCGTGGACGGTATCCGCGTCCGCCTTCAGGCCATAACCACCGTCGGCGCGCACCCGGGCCATCTGTTCGGCGTAAAGCGGCGTGAAATGTTCGTCATTCCACAGGTTCACGTGACAATCGACAATCATGGGGTCCACCAAATATAGGTCGCGGCGCAATGCGCATTATGACGCAGACGTACAATCCCGCACTTAGGCGATTTTATCGTCAGGCTGGCGGTAAGCCCCGTAAATTGTTTTATCAGGTGCCCGCAATGTCCGTTACCACCGGCCAGCATCATGTGGTCTACCGATGCAACAATGCCCAGGAAACCGTGGATTTCTATACCAATATCGTGGGTATGGACTATGTTATGGCGAATTTCAAGGATCAGGTCCCGTCGACCAAGAAGCCCGATCCATATAAGCACATATTTTCGAGATCGGCCCCGGCAGCTATCTGGCATTTTTTGAACTGCCAAATTCGCCGGCCATGGGCAAGGATCCCAATACGCCGGAATGGATTTAGCACATCGCCTTTGCGGTACCGGACATGGATTCCCTGTTGACCGCCAAGGCGCGGCTTGAAGCCAACGGCATCGACGTCCTCGGCCCCATTGATCATACGCTGTTCAAATCAATTTACTTTTTTCAATCCCAACGGCCAGCGCCTGGAACTGGCTGCCAATACGGGGAATTGGAAAAAGGCCGCGGATGCCGCCCCCGCTATGCTGGACGCCTGGAACACTAACGGCAGCGCGGGCGATTTGGGCAGCTGGTTCCACGCCAAGGAACTGGGCAAGGATTAGCGCGGCCGCCCCTGCACCATAGCGTTGATTTTGTGCAGCCGGCCGTCGGTGATACCCATGGCCTGCAACTGCCGCACCGCGCTGTCCAGGTATTCAGGATTGGCGCCCGATAGGCCACGGGCGCTGCCTACGACATCCGCGGCATGACGATGGTCCAGCCTGCCGGCGTATTGAGGATGGCCGCGGTTGGCCCGGAAGGTCAGGGCCGTGACCACGCCAGTCGCCAGATGGACATGATGTAGCAAGGCCTGGTAGCCATCGGTGACCAATTCGCGGCTATAGAGATAATCCGCGACCTCCGCCTTTTGGTCGGCGGCGATACGATAGGCCATACCCTGGCAGGAACCGCCCGCATCCAGGCCCAGGACTAATCCAGGCCGGGCGCGGGTGCCGCGATGCACCCAGGACCAGACGCACAAGGACCGGTGATAGCTAAATACGCGCCCCGGGCAGCATTCTTCATGCTCAAAACCCGGCCGCCACATGATCGAACCGTAGCCGAAGACCCAAAGATCGCCGGGCGGCAGGACTAGGTTGGGTATGGTGTAATTTGGAGCGGGGATATTCACGTTATGCGCCTGTATCGATTGTGGTCTTGAATTAAAGCACCGCCGCGATTTTGGCAATCGGCCCCGGTTACTGATTTGCGCAGCGACTTGGCGGTTACGGCCGTGGCGGCTATAACGCGGGCCAGCAGCGAGGTGCCATGCGTTATTACCTGTTGGTTGGAACTATCGCCGCCCTGGCGGCGGCCTGGAGCGGCGGCTGGATTTACATCGCGGATCAGATGCGCGCGGAGATACAGAGGCTCGCGAAGCAAAAAACCCAGGGGCAGGAATTGACCTATCGTGACATGGAGATCACGGGCTTTCCCTTCCGCGTACAGGTGAACATGAGCAAGCCGCGTATCGTAGTGCGCGGCGGGCCATTGCCATTTAGCTGGGAGACGGATCAGATCAAGGCGGTCGGACACTCCTGGCAGCCGCGGCATATTCTGTTTGATTTGACAGGGCAGCATCAGCTCGCGGTGAATGTGGGTCGGCAGTGGCGAAAACTAATACTGCAAAACGGTGCCGCCATGGCCAGCGTCGAGACGGCTGCTGACGGCAAGTTGGAACAGCTTTCCCTTAATATCAACAAACCCTGGCTGCGCTACAGAGGCGTCTCGGTCTTGCGGGGCGCGCGCCTGCAATTTCATGCGCGGCCGGCGCCAGGGCAATCCAATGGCATGGATCTCGCCCTGCGCGCCGATGCCCTTGAAGTGATTGAGGGCGCGCTACCCGCCGGCTTGATCAATATGCCC
This sequence comes from Alphaproteobacteria bacterium, assembly GCA_963577885.1. Classification (GTDB taxonomy): domain Bacteria; phylum Pseudomonadota; class Alphaproteobacteria. The sequence goes on along the minus strand of CAUZBE010000001.1, from coordinate 20,177 downwards.
CGCACGGCCAGGCTGGTTGATCTGCAAGCCACGGCGACCGGCCTGCCAGAGGGCGCATTCACCGCCGGCCAATTGGGGCGGTGGCGCGACGACGGCGGTACTTTGGAAATCACGGCGTTTCGTGCGCAATGGGGTGATATGGAAATCTACGTCACCGGCAGCCTGGCCCTGGATAACGAGATGCGGCCCATCGGTGCCTTGACCGCGCGGATCAAGGGACACGACGAACTGCTCGACATGTTAGTGGTCGGCGGCATGATGAAAAAGAACGCCGCCGCCGCGGCCCGCGCCGTGCTGGGCTTGCTGGCCGCCGCCGGCGGCGGCGTTCTTTCCGTGCCGGTGCGGCTGCAGGATGGCCAGCTATTCCTGGGCCCCGCCCCGGTGGCCCGGCTGGGCCCCTTATTGCAAAATAACGCCGAACGAGACTAGTCGTTAATCCGAGTCAGTATTCGAGTCAGAACGGCGACCGAAGTCGGGGGCGGCGGTGTCCTGACCGGCCTGGATAATTCGCTGGCGAATATTCCGCGACTCGCTGAACATGCGCAATAGTGTGTCCCCTTGGCCCCAGCGGATTGCCCGTTGCAAGGCAAACAGATCCTCGCTAAAGCGGCCCAGGGTTTCCAGCACCGCCTCGCGGTTATTGAGGAAGACATCGCGCCAAAATTCCGGGTCGGAGGCCGCGATACGGGTGAAATCGCGAAAGCCGCCGGCGGAATATTTCACCACTTCGCCCTGGGTCACAGTTTCCATGTCATCCGCCGTGTTGACGATGTTGTAGGCGATCAGATGCGGCAGGTGGGAGGTGATGGCCAGCACCAGGTCGTGCCGGTCGGCCGCCATGATCTCGACCCGGCTACCCAAGGCCTGCACGAACGCGGTTAACTGTTTTACCGCCTGCCCGTCTGCCCCTTCGTCGGGGGTCAGAATCCACCAACGGTCATCAAACAGTGTCGCAAAGCCCGCCTCAGGACCGGATTTTTCGCTACCCGATACGGGGTGCCCCGGCACCAGGTGCACGCCATCGGGGATATGGGGGCCCAAATCGCGCGCGACACAGCCCTTGACCGAACCGACGTCGGTGACGATGGCGCCAGGCCTCAGACCGCGGGCCATGGCTTGGCCAACCGTCGCATAGCTGCCCAGATGTGAGCAGACAATGACCAGATCGGCGCCGGCCACGGCGTCGGCCGGATCTTCGTACATGGCATCGACGATACCTAATTCAATGGCCTTGTCCCGGGTCTTCGCGGTCCGGGCGCAGCCAACGATACTCGTCGCCATGCCGGCCCGGCGGGTGGCACGGGCGATCGACGAGCCGATCAGGCCAACGCCGATCAGGGCGAGACGGTCAAAATGCGGCGGCACGGGCGAGGACGGGGCGTTATCGGTTTCAGATGCCATTGACGGACCCTAAAAACTCTTCCATGGCCGCGACCGCCGCCCAGTTTTCCTCTTCCAGGCCGACCGTGAAGCGTAAATGGGCGGCCAGGCCATAGGCCGCAATGCCACGGGGCAGAATGCCCCTCGCGCGCAGGAATTCCGCTGCCGCCCCAGCCGAACGCGGCCCTTCGGTGCCAAAATGCACGGTCAGGAAATTGCCCACGCTGGGAATGCATTGCAGGCGCAAGCGGCGGCATTCGTCGTGCCACCAGGCCAGCCAGCGATCGTTATGGGCCCGCGCCGCATCTACGTGCCCGATATCATGCAAGGCCGCCAGACCGGCGGCCTGGGCCGCCGCGTTGACATTGAACGGCGAGCGCACTCGATGAAAGACCAGGGCGATCTTCTCCGGGCAATAGGCCCAGCCAAGGCGCAGGGCGGCCAGGCCATAGATTTTGGAAAAAGTCCGAGTCATGACCACGTTGTCGTGGCTCTCGATCAGCTCTATGCCCGGCGCATAGTCGTTGCGGCTGACAAACTCGGCATAGGCGTCGTCTATCACCAGCAAGACGTTTTCCGGCAGGCCGGCGTGCAAACGTACCAGTTCCGATGCCGGCAAATAGGTGCCGGTCGGATTATTAGGATTGGCCAGAAAGACCATTTTGGTCCGTTCCGTCAGCACCGCCAATATGGCATCGACCGAGGCGGTGAACGCATCCTCAGCCGCCTTTACGGGCGTCGCGCCGCTGGCCAGGGCGCCCAGCGGATACATCAGGAAACCATGTTCGGTGTAGACCACCTCGTCGCCCGGCCCGGCGTACGAGTGAATGAGGTGGCTGATAATTTCGTCAGAGCCGTTACCGCAAATGATCCCCTTGCTGTCCAGGCCATACATCTCGGCCAGCCCGGCACGCAAATCAGTGCTGCCGCCTTCGGGATAGCGGTGCAAAGTCTCCGCCATCCCCCGAAACGCGGCCACGGCCTTGGGCGAAGGACCGGTTGCCGACTCGTTCGACGATAGCTTGACGACACGGGCCAAGCCTTCAACCGAAGCATCACCGCCCACATAGGGCGTGATATCCATGATGCCCGGGTTCGGCGCCGGCGTGGTCATGGGTTTTGTCCAGCCGGATCGATGGCCAGCGCCTGTGGATAGGCCCCCAGAATAGAGACCCGAGACAGCCCTTCGCCCATTTTTTCATGGAAGGTAATCATCGACGGGTCGTGATAGTTGACCAGCCCATCCAATTCGATCAACTGCAGACGCAAGCCAATCTGGTCCTGTTCATGGACGGCCACGGGCTGAACGGTAAAGCCACATTGACCCAACTGGTCCGCCACCCGGGCGCGGGAGACATCCAGATCGGTTTCGACCACCACCAGGGTCACGTCCTGGCCACTGGCTGCCGGCACCAGTTTTGCCACTGCCAGGGCCTCCAGCCGTTCAAACCGTCCGGTGGCGGAGGCAAAGAAGGGCAGGCGCCAGATTACACGTGGCCCCGACTGGTCATTTGCCTGGGAGGCCAGGGCCGGCCACCAGGGGTTTTCCTCGCCGCCCTGGGGAAACGGCAACAGCCCGATGGCGCCCGGTTCATCATCGACGATGCGCATCACCACGGATGGTGAGGTGTGCAGGGTCATGGGAACGGAAGAGCCGAAATGGTTGCGCGCCATGTCCCAAAATCCGACCGAGAGCGAGGGAGCACAGACGGCGACACTCATGGGGCCTTGCAACGCCGTCGACCCGTTGATCAACTCACGCCAAATGCGAATTACCGTGGCGGTCGGCAATTGTCCCCGGTGCCGTTTCGCCAGGGCGCGCACGACTTCCGCCTCGCGGTTCGGACGCATGGCGAAGTCATTGTCGCCCTGAGCCCGTTTCGCCGTGGCGATCTGATCGATCAGGGCGGTCCGCTGTACAATCTTGTCATGCAAATGCCCATCGATCTCGTCAATCTGGCGGCGCAAATCTTCGAGGCTTGGCGTATTGTTCAGCATTATTATGATCCTAGCCAAAGGCAGTCGGTTCGCAAGATGGGTACGGATGGCGGTGATACACGTCCCGCCCAATATGGGCAAGCCAAAGACACGGCTAAAATTTCCGCGATGAGATAACATTGACACCGCAGTGGCCCCTACATTGTACCCACAATCGGGATGGGGTCATGGCGGGGGTGGCCCGGGAATAGCAGTGATCCGCCCATCGAACCAGCCGCCGATGGGGTTGCTACCCTTGTGATGGCGCAAGCCACTCATTGCTGCAGCGCAGGCAGAACCTGTTGTTCCAGCAAGGACAGGGAACGGGCCGCGTTAAGATCGGTGGAGAGGCCAAGGCGGCCCCCGACGACAACCTTTTCCAAACCCAGGCGGGCCAGGGCGCCCAGACGTTCCAGACAGGTTTCCGGTGGGCCGACAATGGCGAAGTGATCGATGAAATCGTCGGTCACAGTGCCGGCCTGGCAGGAGTCGCCCCGGGTATGTTTGTTCATGTCGTATGCGCCGATCAGATCATGCAAAACCTTCGCCGCCGTATCCGACCACGGTCCCGTGGTGCGCCCATGCATGACGTTGAAACGGGCAAAGGTCGTCAGGCCGCCGCGCACCAGGTTCCGGGCGGCGGCCATGTCGTAGTGGCAGGCCATATTGATATAGGTGCCAAAGGCCACGCCGTCGGGTTCCAGGCCGGCTTTCTGCCGTGCTGCCCGCGCCTCGGCGATTCCCCAGGCCAGGCGGTCGGTGTTGGCGCCCAAAGTGAACATCACCCGCTCCGCATGGCGGGCACCGATGCCGATCACCCGGAGGCCGGTCGCCGCGACTTCCACCGGCACTTTTTCCGTTCTAGCCATCCAGGAGTTGCGGCTGTCCATCGGGGCGTCGCCCAGATGCAATTCGGACAGCGGCGGCGCGATATCCAACGGGATGTCGATTTCATCGAACGGTACCGCCGCGCCCGACGCCCAGAACGGCGCGTCCCCCGGCCACCCGCTGCACCGAGGCAATGGCCGTCGCCGTGGCCGCCGCCTGGCGGGTTACACTGCTGGTCACTGCCGTAGCCAGGCCGATACGTTTGGTAGCCGTTGCCGCCATGGCCAATGCCACGTAAGGGTCGCCCGATAGGTTCTGCGAACCCACCACGGCCAGCCCGTCCCAGCCGTGTCCCTCCACCGCCCGCGCCAGCTTCACAATGCCGCAGGGCGAGGCGGCGGCGGCGGTCCAGATTTCCTTTGTTTGTTGCACCTTATTTTCGGTTCACCTGCCCTTTGGCATTTCTCGGATGCCATCCAAACACTGAATATTGGGGCCGTCCACAAAAAGTGGGGTTTGTTAGTGCCACGGAAGCGTTAGAATTGGAGCATCGTTAGGGTAGGGGAGTGGACAATGAGTGATCGCGCCATGCAGATGCGGCTGACCCATATGGTGCACCGTGGGGCACAGGTGAATGGCCAGCGGGTGGTCACGGATTTTGCCGGGCGGCGGCATAGCTGGGCGCAATTCGCCGACCGGGTGGCGCGGCTGGCCGGCGGCCTGGGCGATCTAGGAGTCAAGTCGGGCGACCGAGTAGCAATCCTAGCCCTGAATTCTGACCGCTATCTGGAATTTTTCTTCGCTGTGCCCTGGGCCGGCGCGGTCTTCGTCCCGGTCAACACGCGCCTCGCATCCCCCGAAATTGCCTATTGGCTGAACGATTCGGGCGCTGAGATATTGTTCGTGGACAATACCTTCCTGCCCGTGCTGCCGGCGCTCCAGAGCAAACTGGAAACCGTGCGCCAGGTGATCTACCTCGGCGACGATGCGGCGCCGAAAGGCCTGGGCCACTATGAGGGACTCATCCAGGGCCGTGCGCCGGCCCAGGATGTGGGCCGGGCGGGCGGCGATCTGGCCGGGCTGTTCTATACGGGTGGTACTACCGGCGTCTCCAAAGGCGTGATGTTGAGCCATACCAATCTGGTCATAAACGCCCTTAACATCACGCCGACCCTGAGTTTAGATCCCTGGACAAACTGGCTGCACGCCGCGCCCATGTTCCATCTGGCCGACGGTGCCGGCTCCTTTGCCGTGGCCATGGCGGGCGGGGCCCATTGCTTCATTCCCAGTTTCGAGCCGGTAGCTGCCATGGCCGCGATACAGCAGCACCGGCCCAGCCACTGCGTTATGGTGCCGACCATGGTCAACATGGTGGTCAACCATCCAGCCGTGGGCGATTATGATCTGACCTCGCTGCAGAAAGTTCTGTACGGGGCATCGCCTATGCCCCGGACGGTAATTGATCAAGCCCTACAATTGATGCCCGGCATCAATTTCATCCACGGCTATGGCCAAACTGAATCCGCGCCGTTCCTGACCGCCCTGGACCCGCGCTATCTGGAGGAGCCGGGCGCACCCGAAGACCGGCGCAATTCCATCGGCCATTCCGGCCCGGCCATTGAGGTCCGAGTGCTGGATGAGAATGATGTGGAGGTGCCGACCGGCACAGTGGGCGAGATTTGCGCCCGTGGCATGAACGTCATGCAGGGTTATTGGAACAAACCGGAATTGACGGCGGAAACCCTGCGCAACGGCTGGCTGCATACAGGCGACGGCGGCTATATGGACGCGGATGGCTTTCTGTACATTGTCGACCGGGTCAAGGACATGATCATCTCCGGCGGCGAAAACGTATACTCCGCCGAGGTGGAAAACGCCGTCCATCAGCACGCGGACGTGATCGAATGCGCCGTGATCGGCATCCCCCACGACAAATGGGGCGAACAGGTCCACGCCATCGTGCGCCTGAACGAAGCCGGCGCGGTCAGCGAGGCGGAGCTGATCGCCTTCTGCCACGGCCTAATTGCCAACTACAAATGCCCCCGCAGCGCCGAATTTGTCGACGATCCCCTGCCGCTTTCAGGCGCCGGCAAGATCCTCAAAACCGAACTGCGTAAGCCCTACTGGGCCGGCCATGAAAAGGCCGTGAACTAGCGCTGCATGCCAACAAGCAACAAGACCCGGCCCCATAACTTGAAAGCAAACTTCGCCGGGCCGGCAAAATCCGCGCCCGGCCCACCGGTCTACCCCATGGCGTTGCCACGTTGTTGGCGGGCATCGGGAAGGTCAGTTAGAACCTGCCAATGCCGGCTCAGTGCTTGCCTATCCGTTTAATACATCGCCGCCCGATTGGAAGGTTCATTGACCTGGGTCGGGCCTGGCGCGGCCGGTCCCCACCCTTTCAATATAACCTCGGCGGCCCTGCCGGTAGGGTTTGTGACAGGTATTAATTATTTTGTTGACCCCGCCTACGGTAGCGACTTTGCGGGTGTGAATTGCTGGCAAAGCGTCAACGTAACCGGCCTGTCCGATGGCGGATTCGTGGCGGACATAATCGGGGTTCCGGGCTTTAGTTGGATTAAATTGTCAAATAACCTCTTGCCACGCCGTTCCGCCCTCGATGTGGTCAATGCTCCAGAGCCGAGCACACTAGCCCTGTTGGGTTTCGCACGGCGTCGTAAGCAGAAAGCGGCCTGAATACCTCCAAATCAAAACAGGCTGCAGGAAACCGCGGTCCTTCGGGGCCGCCGGTTCCTGTTTGATGCGGGACCATAGCTATGCAGGCCCGGTGTAGGTGTAGCATGATGGTACTCTTGGCAGGAACGGGGAGAGCTCGTCATGGAGCGGATCAAGGTTTATACGGCACGGCGCATCCGCACCATGGATCCGGGCCGCCCGACGGCGACGGCCATTGCCATCGCCGAGGGGCGCATCGTCTCGGTCGGTACGCTGGCATCCATGCAGCCGTGGTTGCGGCGGGTGGCCCACGACATCGACGATCAGTTCAAGGGTGATGTGCTGCTGCCCGGCTTCATCGACCCACACACCCACCTGCGCATGTCGGGCACCTACATGGGCCTGCATTACGTTGGGCCCATAACCTCCCATGGTCCGGACGGCCCAGTGGACGGCCTGCCTAGCCGCGAGGCCGTGCTGGGGCGGCTTAGGGAGCTGGTGGACGAGTAGAACGATCCCGACAATCCCATTATTACCTGGGGTTACGACCCAGGTATGCAGGGCGGCCATCTGGGCCGCGACATGCTGGACGGGATCTCGGAACAGGTGCCGATCTGGGTGCTCTCCTACGCCCCGCATATTGTCTATACCAACACGCCAATGATGGAGCGCACCGGGGTGACCGGGGACACCACGGCCCATGGCATCGGCCGCTATCCCGACGGCCGCCTGAACGGCTGGTTCATCGAAACCCGCGCCGTGGGTCAGGCCACCCGGCCGGTGCAATCCCAGGTCTACCGCCCCGGCTTCGGCCTTGAAGCCCTGTTGCGCCAGGGACAGGTCGCGGTGCGGAACGGCATCACCACAGCGGCTGATTTGGCCTGGGGTTTCGAATCTTTCGAAAAAGAATGGACCGATCACGCCGAGATGGCCGGTGATCCGGCTTTCCCGCTACGCATGCTGTTGATCCCGTTCGATGCCTGTCTGGTTGCCAAATTCGGCGCCGACCGCTTCGACTATCTCAACTCCATGCGGGCCCAGGGGAGCGATAAACTAGCGGTGCATGGGGTGAAGTTCATCAACGACGGCTCCTACCCCTCCATGACACTGCGTCTGAATTTCCCCGGTTATCTGGATGGTGAAGTGGGCCTGACCGGTGAGAGGCCGTGGGAAGATATGGTCGACTGCATGTTGCCCTACTGGCAGGCCGGCATTCAGATCCATTCCCATGCCAATGGCGATCAGACCGTGGATATGACCCTGGACACACTGGCCGCGCTGCAACAGCGTCACCCGCGCTTCGACCACCGCTTCACCATCGAGCATTATTGCATTTCCACAGTGGCCCAGGGCCGGCGCCTGGCCGCCCTGGGCGGGCTGGCCAGCGTCAATCCCTACTTTGTCCACTACCGCTCTTTGATCCATTCCGACAGCGGCTTCGGCCCCGACCGGGCCGAGGCGACGGCGCGCCTGGGCAGCCTGGAACGGGCCGGGGTGACCTTTGCCCTCCATTCCGATTTCAACCTGGTGGTAGGCCCCATGGCACCCCTGACGGCGGCCTGGGTTGCGGTCAACCGGATCGCGGCCGACGATCAGACCGTGATGGCGCCGGGCGAGCGGATCTCCGTTGACCGAGCCCTGCGGGCGGTCACCATAGATGCCGCCTTCATCCTGCGGCGGGACCACGAGGTTGGCAGCTTGGAAGTGGGCAAGCTGGCCGACCTGGCGATCCTGGGCGCCGATCCCTACGAGGTGGACTTGGTTGCCTTGCGGGATGTCCCGGTCAAGGGCACCATTTTGGGCGGCGTGCCGCATCTGGCCAATGATTAAGATGGCGAATGGCGCGCAATTGCGCCGCCTGGTGACGGAGTGGGAGCTGCTGGTCACCACCCTGCAGGCCCCGCACGGCGCAGACGACGAAGCGCTGCCCAATCGTGTCGGCGTGACAGTTCTGACCGGATTCCTGGGTTCGGGCAAGACCACCCTGCTGCGCCATCTTCTGCAAGACGGGCACGGCCTGAAACTGGCAGCGGTGGTCAATGACGTGGGTGCGGTCAACATCGACGCCGCCCTCATCGGTACTGCCGCGGGCGGCGTCACCAAACTGACCAATGGCTGCAGCTGTTGCGCCCTGGGCGCCGAACTGGGCCGCACCATCCATGGCCTCGCCACCCAAAGAGCCCCGCCCGATGGAATCATTATCGAGGCCAGCGGCATCGCCGATCCCGTGGGCATGGCGACCATCGTAGCCACTCAGGGCCGTGCCCGCCTGGACGGCGTCGTCGCGGTGGTTGACGCGACCGCCCTGGATAGCTGGCTCGACAATCCCGCGACCCAGTCGCTGTTCCAGCGGCAGCTGGATGCGGCCCATCTGCTGGTGCTGAACAAGGCCGACCTTGCAAGTGCCGGGATGATCGCAGGCGCGACGGCGCGCCTGGGCGCCCTGGCGCCGGGCCGTCCGGTAATTAAGACCGTACAGGGCCGGCTGGATGCCGACGTGGCCCTGGGCGCGGCGCTGCGCGGCGCGCGGACCGCCCCCCCGGACCAACCCCATGATAGCGGTGCCTTCGCTACCCGGACCATCGCCCTTAGCCGGCCGATTGACCGCCAGGACCTGGTGGCGTTCCTAGAAAACTCGCCGACGGGCCTGTTGCGGGTCAAGGGATTTGTCGAGCTGCGGGGCGAACCAGGCCGTGTGCACATGGTACAGGCGGTTGGGCGCATGTGGAGCATCGAACCCCTAAGGGAGGCCCCGCCTGCAACCCAACCCGCCAACGGCCTGGTCCTGATCGGCTTGTCCGCGCCGGCCGGGCTTTGGCTGCAGACATGGGCGCAAACTGGTGGCTATCTCTAGTGGTCCTATTCTAACGGATGGTTCCCATCCGTGAGGATAGAAAGACCACTAGATTCTAATGAATCGTGGTGCGCAAAGCACCAAACCGAAGGACCCTTCTGTTTGGTTCGCACCACTAGGAACCGAAATAAAATCATTCGGGTAATCTTAAGGGAGGCGGCAATGGCCGAGACGCAGGCACCCACGCCAACCCTCAGGTTGGGTCATGTGGTACTCAAAATGCAGGATCTCGAAAAGGCCAAGGGATTCTACCGCGATATTCTAGGGATAAAAATCACCGAGGAGCGGGCGGACTTCGGCGTGCTCTTCCTCTTTGAGGACTATCATCACGACATCGCCGTCTTCAAGGTCAACGACGATGCCCTGCCGCCGGCGCAGAACCAGGTCGGCCTGTCCCATCTGGCCCTGGTCACCGATTGCCTGGAGACCGTCAAGGCGATGTAACGGCGGCCAAAGGCGTAGGACGTCTATCCCATCGACCTCGACACCTGATAGCTAGGCTCTCCAACTCGGCTAACCCAGCCCCAGTTGAGTCGCCGTTTCCTCGATAAAACGTTCCATCAATTCGGTTTGCCCACGGGCGCCCCGGGGCAGCAGGATCAGGCGTTCGACGCCGAGGTCTTCGAAGCGTTTGACGGTGTCGGCATCGACGGCCCCCTTCGGGGTGATGGAAATCGACAGTTTGCCCAATTCGGTCGGGCGTTCGACGTCAGCCGACGCAATTTTGAGGCCAGCGATGGATTCAGAAGTGGCTTCCACGCTCTGATTGAAGCCATACCAGCCGTTGCCGTGGCGGATGGCACGGCGGTAGGCGGGCGGCGACATGCCGCCTATAATTATCGGCGGGTGCGGGGTTTGCACCGGACCCGGTTTTGACTGGATTCCCTGGAAGGCGGTGAACCTGCCCTCAAATTCCGGCTTGTCCTGGGTCCACAGGGCGCGCATAGCCTCAATATGCTCGCTGACCCGCGCTCCGCGTTCATTGAAGGGGATGCCCATGGCATCGAACTCGCCTTGCACGTAACCCACGCCGACGCCAAACAGCAGGCGTCCATCCGATAGCACGTCGATGCTGGCCAGTTCCTTGGCCAGCACCACCGGATTGCGCTGGGCTAGCAGGATGATGCCGGAGCCGAGCTTCAGGCGCAAAGTGATGCCGGCGGCAAACGACAACGCCGCGATAGTATCCAGCATGGGATGATCGGGAACGATCGGCGAGGGCGGCTCCTGGGGGTCAATGGCCACCACGTGCTCGCCGGTCCAGGCGGATTCAAAGCCGCAACGCTCGGCCGCCATCAGTATCTGTTTCATCGCCTGCGGGGTAGCCAAGTTCCCCATGTTGAAGCCGAAAAAGCCGATCTTCATTTTTGCAGTTCCTTCCTATGGGTAATCAGCGTGGCCGCAGGTAATGCATGTCATCGCCGGTCCAGCCGACCCCGGCGGGCACGGTGTAGTATAGGGTCGCGATCATCTCCGCGAAGCGCCAGACGCCGTCGACGCGCTGGTAGCGGTCGTCGTAACGGCCGGAGACGAGATATGAAACGCCGAAGCGGCCATAGCGTGCCTCCAGGTACGAGACGCCGGTGCCCCCGTCGTCCGCGACCTGGATCTGGTGGCTGTGGATATATTGCTTAATGAAAAAGCGCTCCCGCTCGCCCATGCCGCGAAAGCCCGTATTGATCGCCTCCCGGCCCTCGTATCGGGCCAAGTAGCCCAGCTCGACCACCGCATCGTCAGTAAACAGCTCGGCGATCTGATCATAGTGGCCATCGTTGATACAGGCGTGGTAGCTGTCGCGCAGGGCGCGAATAGCGTCTTTGTCTTCCAACAGGCCCAGGCGGCGTTCCAACGCGGTAATGCGTTCGGCATCGGACATGGTCATATACTCCCTGTTGGCGTGCAGTCGTTGGTTCCGTGCCTATCCGGTTAATATAGGTACCCACGACATTTTGGCTTGCCGGAGGCGTCCTTTTTACCGCGGCAATTGGTAAATACCGGACCTTCGACGGTCTAGGACATTAACAATATTTTTTCGACCGCCGTCGAAATTCTTTACGATTCCAGCTTCCATCCTGTGCTCGCAAACCATCGTATTCCGCGCAAAACCGTAGTTTAACCGAACTGGCATGAAACTTGGATATTGAAAATTAGATCCGCGGCCATTAGGGCGTCGACCGCAATTTTCTGGGCGTTCAAACGACCGGTGGTGATCTCATCGGCCGCATAAACTTCTACAGCCCTACTGATCAAGGCGAAAGCGGAGACAATGTGCAGTTGTTCACCGCGATAGCGGTTCCGGAACCCGCCACCCCGACCCTGTTCGGTCTCAGCCTCGCGGGTCTCGGCTTCGCTAGGCGTCGTAAAGCTGGATAACGGAGACGATCAACACTGCCTAACTGTATATCGGCGATGGAAAGGTAAACCGAACATGTTACGGCAGATGAGAGATGGCGGTCCCGCCTAATTATGGGGAGCCGCCGTTTTCATGATGCACCAAGTATAGTCCGTCTACTCTAAATGTAGGGGTTGCCTCCTTAATCCAGGATCAATTCGGCGTAGGTTTCCAGGTCCCCATCGGTTTGGGGCCAGACTAATAGCGAGGTCACGGCGCTGTCTTCCCAGGCCGCCAGGCGCTGTTTGATACGGTCTTTCGGCCCCACCAGGGCGATGTCGTCCACCAGTTCGTCGGGCACGGCGGCCACCGCTTCGGCCTTTTTGCCATCCAGGTACAGATCCTGGATCCGCGCCGCCGCCTCGCCGTAGCCCAGGCGGACCACCAGTTCGTTATGAAAATTACGGTCCCGCGCACCCATGCCGCCCACGTACAGGGCCAGATCTTTTTTCACTTCTAGGCGCCCAGCTTCCAGATCGTCGGTGATGTGTAGTTTCATGGGATACATGATTTCAAAGCCGTCCGGGCGTCCGGCGATGGCGTCGGCATAAACCGCCTCGCGCTCCGGAGAATAGTACAGCGGGAACCAGCCGTCGCAGACTTCCGCCGCCATGGCGACGTTCTTCGGCCCTTCCGCGCCCAGAAAGATGGGAATATCGGCGCGCAGGGGATGGGTGATCGGCTTCAACGGTTTGCCCAAGCCCCAGGAGCCTGGGGCGTCTTCCGGGTAGGGGATGGTGTAATGTGGGCCGGGGCTTTGTACCGGGGCCCCGCGGGCCAACACCTGGCGGATGATGTCGATATATTCCCGCGTCCGGGCCAGGGGCTTGGCGAAGGGCTGGCCGTACCAACCTTCCACCACCTGGGGGCCGGAGACGCCAAGGCCGAGGATCACCCGGCCGCTGGAAAGATGATCCAGGGTCAGGGCATGCATGGCGGTTGCAGTCGGCGTGCGTGCGGAAATTTGCACGATCGCGGTGCCCAGCTTGATCTTTTTGGTATGGGCGCCAACCCAGGCCAGGGGCGTCAGGGCATCGGAGCCATAGGCCTCGGCCGTGAAAAATCCATAATAGCCCAGTGCCTCGGCACGCTGGGCCAGAGCAATCAAATCCCGAGGCGGTTGCGCGCCCCAATAGCCGGTCATCAAACCTAGTTTCAAGGTCATATTGCACTCCTGGTCCGCCGCTTCTACCTCATGTGCGAATACATGATCTTTCCGGGCGTTGGCAACTCGGCCCGCAAGATCTTGCCGCTGAACGACGATGTGATGAACAGCGAACGATTATCCGCGCCACCATAAGCCAGATTGGTGGTCAGCAGGCTGCCATCGGGATCGGGGATCTTATAGACCGGCAGGCCCAGGGCCGAGAACAGCCAGACAGCGCCGAACCCGGCATGCGCGATGCTAAGGTTGCCGTCCACGTCCATGGCCATGCCGTCGGGGCCCATGCCGCCCACCAGTTGCGCGAACAGGCCGACCCGGTTGATGCTGCCGTCCTGGCGAAAGGGCATGCGCCAGACCGAATTGGTCCGGGTCACGGCGATGTACAGCTGGCTTTCGTCCGGGTCCATCACCAGACCGTTGGGGCTGGGTACGTTGTCGACCAGGCAATGCAAGGCGTCCTTGGCATCCCAGCGAAAGACCCGGCCGGTCGGATCATGCAGGCCCGTATCGCCCTGATCGGTGAAATAAAGATCGCCGTTGGAGGCGAAAAACAGGTCATTCACCCCCTTGTAACCGGGCAGTTTATCCGGCCCGATATAGGTCGAAACCTTGCCGTTCACCGAATCTATTTCCATGATGCCGTTGCGCCGGTCCGCCACGAAGATACGGCCGTCCTGGTGGATTTTCAGGCCATTGGGGCTACCGTCATAATCGGCGGCCACATCGAATTCACCACTTGGAGAAATCTTAAAAACACGGCCATGGGCGATATCGACCACGTAGAGATTGCCGTCACGGTCGAACGACGGCCCCTCCAGGAAGGAACCCAGGGGCCGGCCACGGAATATATCCCGCGACATATGGGATTCCTTGTCCATCAGTTGCAGCTCGTCGGGCACCTGGGCAAAGACGGTGGGTTCAATCACGGTCGGTTGAGGGTACATGGTTTGGCTCCAACATGATTTGTATGAAATTGGCCCACCATTGTGCGCCGAGCTTGGGTCTGGCTCAAGCCTGTGGCAAGATTTGCTCATGACAACACAGCGCCTGACCTATTCACCGATCAACGACCGGCCCAAACTGAAACTACCCGGCGGGGCTCGGGTGGCCTTATGGGTCTGCCCAAATATTGAACATTACGAATACCTGCCCGACCCGGTGCGTATCCGCGACCCCTGGCCACGCATGCCCCATCCGGACGTGCTGGGCTACGGCATCAAGGATTACGGCAACCGGGTGGGTCTGTGGCGCATGATCGACGTCATGGACCGCTTTAATGTGCGCTGTACCGTATCCCTGAACCTGGGCGTGTTTGAGCATTACCCAGAAATCATGGCGGCCTGCGAGGAGAGGCGGTGGGACGTGCTGTGCCATGGCATCTACAACACCCAGTATCTGTGGGGGCTGGGGGAGGCCGACGAAAGGGCGATCATCCAGGATTGCGTCAATACCTATCGCCGCCTGACCGGACAACAGTTGCCCGGCTGGTTCTCGCCAGCGGCCTCGCACACCATGAACACCCCGGATCTGGTGGCCGAGGCGGGCATAAAATACTACGCCGATTGGTATCACGACGACCAACCGGGGCCCATGAACGTGCGCAAGGGCCGGCTTTTGACCGTACCCTACTCCATGGAGCTGAATGATGCGGTGCTCTACAACCGGGCCCAAGAGGGCGGCGATTTCCTGACCATGGTGCGGGATTATTTCGATACCATTTATCGAGAGGGGGCGGACCAGCCCCGCATCATGTGCCTGGCCCTGCACCCCTATATATTGGGGCAGCCCCACCGCATCGGCTATTTGGAACAGGCCCTGGAGTACATCCTGTCCCACGATGGCGTCTGGCAGGCCACGGGCGAGGAAATCGCCGATTGGTACTACGATCAAATGTGGGACCAGGTCACCGCGCACCTGGGCACGGGGCGCGCCGATGGCTAACTACCGCGAACCCGGCATGGATCATGATCTGTATGCCTTTTCTGCGATTCCCACTCGGCCGGCCCTGGCATGGCCTAATGGCAAGAGGCTAGCCATGTGGGTCGTTCTGTACCTGGAACAATGGGAATTGCAGCCGCCCGCTTCGGCCATTCGCGATAGCCGCTTTCGTGGTGAGTTCGGCAATTATTTTCCCGACTACCGAACCTATTCGACCCGGGAATATGGCAACCGGGTTGGTATTTTCCGCATCCTGGAGGTGCTGGACCGTTATCAGATCCCGGTTACCGTGGCCGCCAATGCGGCGCTCTACCGGGAACGGCCGCAGTTGATCGAAGAATGCCTGCGCCGGGGCTATGAAATCGCCGCCCATGGCAATTACGCCACCCGCATGATCACCTCACGCATGAGCGCGGCCCAGGAAGAAGACTATATTGCCGAGGCCATGGCGGTGGCGCGCCAAAACAGCGGCGCGGGGCGGGTTGGCTGGATCGGCCAGGATTTTGGTGAAAGCCCGCGCACACCGCAACTATTGGCCAGCGCCGGCGCCAATTATCTTGGCGATTGGCCCAATGACGACCAACCCTATTGGCTGACCCTGACCCCGCCCCTCGTGTCTTTACCCTATCACCTGGAATGGGACGATGCCACCCTGATGGCCCTGCGTTACCTGTCCGCGCCGCGCTATGGCCAGGTTGTCAGGGAAGCCGCCGACCGCTTGCATGCGGATAGCGCCGCGGGCGGACGCATGATGAGCCTGGGCCTGCACCCCTGGGTCATCGGACAGCCCCAGCGCATTCGTTATTTGGACGAGATCCTGGCGCATTTGCGGCAGATGAACGGTCTATGGTTCGCCACCGCCCTGGAAATTGCGGATAGTTTCAGGGCGCAAACGCCCCTGCCTGTATCCCTACCACCACCAACGGCGGGTCCATGACGGATCTATGGCCCGCGCTGGCCAGTGCGTTCGAGCTGTTGAGCCGGGGCGACGGCTATTTGCGGGACATCGTCCTGCTGTCCTTGCAAGTCAGTTTAACCGCCGTCGCCATCGCCACCGTCATCGGCCTGCCCCTCGGCGCCGTGGCCGCGCTGTTCCGCTTTCCGGGCCGGCGGGTTCTGGTGGTCTGCCTGAACGCCCTGATGGGGCTGCCCCCCGTGGTTGTAGGCCTGGTGGTCTACCTTGCCCTGTCCCGGGCCGGCCCGTTTGGCGTGTTCGGCCTGTTGTTCACGCCCACCGCCATGATCATCGCGCAATTCATTCTGGTACTGCCTATCATCGCCGCCCTCAGCCGCCAGGTGATGGAAGAGATGTGGCTGGAATACCGGGAGCAATTGCAGTCATTGGGGGTGCCGCCCCTGGGCCAGCTTTCGGTTCTGCTGTGGGATGGCCGTTTCGCCCTTTTGACGGCGGTCCTGGCCGGATTTGGCCGGGCGACGGCGGAAGTCGGCGCGGTGATGGTTGTCGGCGGCAATATCGATCACGTGACTCGCGTCATGACGACAACCATCGCCCTGGAAGCTAGCAAGGGCGATTTGGCCAAGGCCCTGGGCCTAGGAATCGTCTTATTGCTGGTTTCCCTGGGGGTTAATTTATTAGCCTATTTTCTGCGGGAATTTTCACGCCTCCGACTTGCGGATTAATTATACCTCCAAGGCCAATATGCGCCCCGACAGGCATCTCGTTAACTATCCGCATTTTGGAATTCTTAATGCCTGCCCAGATAAACTTCGCGCTTATCTATGGGGCGGACCGTCCGTCTTGACCAATCTGACAAACATGGGACTGCGATCGCCCACAATGCTCCCGACAAAGCCCTCGAAAATACCGATGGATACCCGCTCCGTCTGGAAACCTGACCTGCTGGCGCAAACCTTCAGCGCGATGGGGAAGCTGTGTATTGTTGGTATATCCCATCGGGTCAATTGCAATGGTCTGAAGGCGCGGCGAAGATTCTCGGTACGACGGGCAAGGATATTCCTTGTCTCGTCACCGATATGCAGCGGCGGATTGCCCCGGACGATATACCGGCCCGGGCCATAGCCCTGTCCGGGCTGTTTTATGAAGGTGTCTCCTGTACCTGCGAATTCACGCTTCGCCGCAGACGGTGGCTTTGAATGGATTGACGAACGGGGCAATGTCGAACGGGGCCCCGTGGCAAGCCAACCCGTTTTTATGGCCGGATGCGCGTCATCACGCCGCTGAAAAATCGCCAAACTGATTTTGAGCGAATGGCCTATTATTATGGCCTGACCGGCCATCTGAACCGCCCCCGCCTGCAGGGAGCTTTCGACGAGGTTCTGACGGATTGCCATGGGGTAGGCGCGCCGGCTGCCTATCTTCTGGTTAATATCGATCTCCTTGGCATGCTGAATGACACCTATGGATATGGCACCGCCGATGCCGGCCCCTTGGCGGTGTCCTTGTCACTGGGCGGGGCCCTATTACCAAAGGACGCGGGTACCAGCCGCGAGGCCCTGTCGAAAGCGAAACAGCAGGGGCGGGACCACTTTGTCCTGCACCGCGCCTCGCCAATCGTGATGCCGCCCGGCGCAAGACCCTGGCCACCGGCGATGCGATCATGCGGGCCATGAAGGATGGCCGCCTGACTTTTGCGGTGTAGCCCATCGTCGATGGCGTCACCGGCGAGTCTGAATTGTATGAATTCCTATTGCGCATGCTGGACTAAAACGGCGATTTGATCCCGGCCGCTTTCTTCATTCCCGTGGTGGAGCAGTTGGGCCTGATCCGCCGCCTGGATAAATACATCCTGGAGCTGGCCTTTCTAGAGATGGAGGCGGTCAAGCACGTCAATCTGGCGGACAATATATCGGGCATGTCGCGGACTAGCTGATATTCGAGATCACGGAAACCGTGGCAATGATGGGTTTCGAGGAAACGGCCCGCTTCGCCAACAAGCGGCCGGAGCTTGGCTGCCGTATCGCCCTGGAACGCGCCCAGCCTGCGCATGGTCCCCACGGCCTAAAATATTTCCAAACGTCAATCGGCCGTCTTCGGCCTAGGCCATGCGTCCAGCATCTGCATATGGGTATTTGGGTCGCCTTGCAGCAGCAGGGTTTTGTTGCGGCCCTTGGCGCCGGCGACGACCCTCAGTTGGCTGCGGGGCACATCCCATGCCTTCGCCAGCAGCTTGATCATGGCCTGATTGGCCTTGCCCTTTTCCGGCACCGCCGTGACCCGCACCGCCAGGCGCCGGCTGCCATCCGCCATGGTCTGAATGCCGTCGATCCGGTTGGCCGAGGCGCCGGGCCGCAGGCGCACCGCGATCGCGACGCCGGCGTCATGGGTAGTGAATGGCATATTTACCCAGCTAGGTCTCGTCCTTGCGGTCGGACTGCAACATGGCGAACAGCACGTGGTCACTCCATTTTCCATTGATGCGCAGATATTTCCGCGCATAGCCCTCTTTCTGAAAACCGGATTTGAGCAAAACCCGGGTCGAAGCATCGTTGTTGGGCAGACAGGCAGCTTCCAGGCGGTGCAGGCCAAGTTCATCAAAGACAAAGGGCAGGCTGGTTAAGACGCCGTCCTGCATTAAACC
Organism: Alphaproteobacteria bacterium; assembly: GCA_963577885.1. Taxonomy (GTDB): domain Bacteria; phylum Pseudomonadota; class Alphaproteobacteria. The sequence continues at coordinate 1,407 of CAUZBE010000001.1, read as the reverse complement.
TTTACCGGAAAATTGCTGACCCATCCAATAGCCCATGGAACAGGACTGGGTCACGCCGCGGCGGACGTTGGACAAGGTAATGCCGCCCAGCAGGCAGTCATCCTCCCTACGAAACACGAAAAAGGCATAGCCGACGCCATCGCGGGCATCACGGGCGTAGCGGCGCAAGCGCCGGCGATAGGCGTTCCTGGTTAATTCGTCTTCCAGCCAGGTCGGCTCCCATGGCGTGAGGAAATCGCGCGAGGCGGTGCGCAGGCGCGCCCAGGCCGCCCAATCCACCAATTGCGGAGTGCGCAGGTAGATCCGCTTGCCCTTCAGGGTCGGCGGGTTGCCAAGCCAGGGTGGGTTACGCAGAAATGCCGACACGGTGTTGACCCATCACGGTTGCGTTTTCAGTGTTTTTCGTCAGTGCGAACTAGCCTCTGGCAAACCTTGCCGCAATTTCGGCCTGACTGGCAAGGCCCGCGATGGGTCCCAGGGCGACGACGGCGGGATTTCCGGCCGAGGCGATTCGCTCCGCCACCCGGCGCACGGCGGCGACATCCACGGCATCAATCCGCTCAATCAGCTCCGCCAGCGGGATCTGCCGCCCGAACACCAGGGTCTGCCGGGCTAATTGTTCGGCCCGCGCGGCGGAGCTTTCCAGGGACATCAGGGTGCCGGCCTTCAACTGACTGCGGGCCCGAGCCACCTCTTCGGCGTCCGCATCACCGCTCAGGCGCAGCATCTCGTCGCAGATCACCGGCACCAGTTCCCTGATCTGTTCGGCCCCGGTGCCGGCATAGATGGTGAACGAGCCGCAATCTTTATAGGACGAGGCAAAACAGAAGATGGAGTAGCACAGGCCGCGTTTCTCCCGAACCTCCTGGAACAATCGCGACGACATGCCGCCGCCCAGTACCGACGACATCACCTGCAAGGGATAGAAATCCATATCATCATAGGGCAGGGCCGGCAGGGAGAGAGCGAAATGCACCTGCTCCAGATCCCGTTCATCGCGCCGGTCGCCGCCCTGAAACTGGGCAACCTCGAATGGATTGTCGCCGCCACGGCGCAGACCGCCGAAATGCTGCTCGGCCAGGGCCACCAGGTTGTCGTGCTCAACCGCGCCGGCAGCACAAAGCAACAGGCGGGAGGCAGAATAATGTTCCGCCATGAAATCGAACAAAACATCCCGGCCCATGTTGGCGACCCCTTCGACCGGGCCCAGGATGGACCGCCCCAAAGCCTGGCCGGGAAATGAGACCTCCTGCAGGCGGTCGAAGATAATATCGTCCGGGGTATCTTCCGCCTGGCCGATTTCCTGGATCACCACCGCACGCTCGCGCACCAGTTCTTCCTCGGCAAAAGTAGAGCGTTGCAGGATATCTGCCAGAATATCGATGCTAAGGGGCAGATCCTCTTTCA